>JAYUAV010000041.1:0-16506 GCA_043741175.1 Verrucomicrobiota bacterium | reverse complement strand
GTCGCCGAGGGTTTCCTTGACCATCACGAGGTAGGCGAGCGCCTGCTTGGACGTGCGGATGCCGCCGGCGGGCTTCATGCCGATGCGGATGCCGGTGGCAAAAAAATAATCGCGGATGGCCTCCAGCATCACGAGCGTGACGGGCAGGGTGGCGGCGGGCGAAACTTTGCCGGTGCTGGTCTTGATGAAATCGCCGCCGGCTTGCATGGCGATTTCGCTGGCGAGGCGGACATTGTCGTAGGTGACGAGTTCGCCGGTTTCGAGAATCACCTTCAGATGCGCCGGGCCGCAGGCTTCTTTCGTAGCGGCGATTTCGTCGAAGACTTTCGCGTGGTCGCCGGCGAGGAAGGCGCAGCGGTCAATGACCATGTCAATCTCATCCGCGCCATCGGCCACGGTGCGACGGACTTCTTCGAGCTTGGTGCGCAACGGATATTGGCCGCTGGGAAAACCGGTGGCGACGGCGGCAATGTTCACGGGCGAAACGTCACCGAGAAACTTCCGTGCGTATTTCACCATGTTCGGATAAACGCAAACGGCGGCGCAGCTCGGCACGTCGTATTTCGCTTCGATGGGCTGGAGCGCTTTGCGGCAGAGATAGGCGACCTTGCCGGGCGTATCCTTGCCTTCGAGCGTGGTGAGGTCGCACATGCTGACGACCATCTTGAGCCCGGCGAGCTTGGCGGAAGTTTTGATGCTGCGTTTGCCGAAGGACGCGGCGCGTTCCTCGACCATAACTTGATCCACGGTGGGCGCGGAAAATTTGGAAATGGCCGAGGGACGAAAACCAACAGGTGCGGCGAGTGCTTTCATAATTGAGCCAAAATTTGCGGGGGCAGCAGGGCTTAGTCAACACCGACTTCGACGTTTGGGTGTTATCGCGTAGCAATGCCACAGTAGAAATCCTCTTGGCGTTCGTGCCCGGTGTTTCCTATTTTCTACGCCTATGAAATGGAGATTTGAATGGTTGTATCGTGCGGGATTGGCGTTGTTGTTTATCGGCGCATTCTGGTCGGTTTGGTCGAACGCACAGGAAACGGCAGCCACCAACGCCCCTAGCATTACAGCCACTAGCGGCACTGCGACGCCCGATGCGAGCCGTGAGAAGAACGATTCAGAGAAGGACGCGAACAAGATTGCGCTGACGTTTGGCTTGGACCGCGTTGAACTCCTGTGCAAGTCCGATCCGTTGCTGGGTGAGCCGTATTGGAAGTATCTCGCCTCACTGATCTACATCCTTTTGGCGTTTTACGTTTCCAAGATTTTGGATTTCATCATCGGCGTCTGGCTCAAGCGTCTGGCGGCAAAGTCAGACACGAAGTACGACGATCTCGTGTTGGAGTTATTGCGCGGCCCGGTGAAGGTGGTGGCATTCGTCGTGTTTCTCCACATCGGTCTGGCGATGTTTGATTGGCCCGCCAAGACACAATCGTATCTCTCCAAAGCTCTCATCATCGTGGTGGCTTGCTCGATCACGTATGTGGCGCTCAAGGTGGTGGACATGCTGCTCGGCCTCTGGCTCGACCGGAACGCGCAGACGGAAGATAAATTATTCGCCGCGCAACTGTTCCCGCTCGTGCGCAAGGTCGCCAAGTTCGGCGTGGTCATCGCGGCCATCGTTCTCACGGCGGATAATCTTGGCGTGAAGATCACGAGCTTGCTCGCGGGCTTGTCCATCGGCGGTCTCGCGCTCGGTCTCGCAGCGCAGGACACGGTGGCGAACTTGTTCGGCGCGGTGGCGATTTTTTTGGATAAACCCTTTCGCATCGGCGACATGGTGAAAGTGGAAGGCGTTCAGGGAAACATTGAGCAGATTGGCCTTCGCAGCACACGGATCCGCAATCTCGATGGCCATCTCGTCGCCATCCCAAACAAGACGATGGGCAATGCCATCATCACCAACATCACGCGCCGGCCCAGCATCCGCACCGAGATGAACATCGGCATCACCTACGACACGCCGACGGAACGAGTGAAGCGCGCGACGGAAATACTGGACGAGATTTTTCGCGCTGACCCAAAGACGCGTGACTTGATCATCAGCTTCAACAAGTTCAACGATTCCGCGCTCAACATCTTTGTGGTTCACATCTGGGACGGCACTGAGGGCAAGGAACACTTCGCCTCGATGCAGGTGCTGAATCTCAAGATCAAGGAACGGTTTGACGCCGAGAAGATCGAGTTCGCGTTCCCAACACAGACGCTGCATGTGAAACAGGGATAGGCGCGGGGAGGCTGAAATGTGGAGTGCGGCGGACTTGTCGCCGCTTTCCCGCCGGACGACTTGTCGTCCCGGCAGCACCGCGTACAGCGGTGCGTGGCGTATGGAAGGTGCTCGATTCCAGGAGAGCGCAGCCGCCATGTGTGCAGAGCCGCTCTGCGCGGTTCTACCTGCACGACAAGTCGCTCAGGCAACAAAGCCGGAGACAAGTCTCCGCACTCCAAATTCTGTGCGGCAATTTCAATCACACACTTTTCCCGCGCGCGGGCTGGATTTCCCAGACGGCTCAGGCATATTCGCGGCCAATCATGAAACTGATTCGAGACATCTACGCCGCCAAACGTGCCACAGGCAAGCCCGTCATCTCGCTGGAATTTTTTCCGCCGAAGACCGAGGAGGGTGATCGCGCATTGTTGGAGAAACATATCCCGACGCTGATGACGACGCGCCCGGATTTCTGTTCCGTGACCTACGGCGCGGGTGGTAGCACGCGCGACAAGACGTTGATGATCGTGGATCGCATCCAGCGCGAACATAATCTCACTGCGCTCGCGCATCTCACCTGCGTCAATCACACGCGCGAACAAGTCGGCGAGTTGTTGCAAAAGATCAAGGCGGTCGGCTGCAAAAACATTCTCGCGTTGCGTGGTGATCCGCCTACGGGTGGCGAATTTGTGGCAACGCCCGGCGGCTTCGAGTTTTCATCCCAACTTGTAAAGTTCATCCGTGAGCAAGGCGGCTTCAGCATCGGCTGCGCGGGTTTTCCAGAAGGTCACGTTGCGTGCAAGGAGGGAAAACTCGTGGACTGGGCGCGGCTCAAGGACAAGGTCAACGCGGGCGCAGACTTCGTCATCACGCAGATGTTTTTCGATAACGCGGACTACTTCGAGTTCCGCGATCACCTTGCCAAGCAGGGCGTCAACGTGCCGATCATTCCCGGAATGATCTCCATCGTGAGCGCGACGCAAATCAAAAAATTCACGGTGATGTGCGGCGCGAAAATCCCTCCGGCACTCGGCGCGAAGCTTGACGCCATCGGAATAGACGACGCAGCGGCGGCGGAGTTCGGCATCGAATACTGCACGAAGCAATGCGAGGAATTGTTGCGCGGCGGCGCGCCCGGCCTGCATTTCTACACCCTCAACAAGGCGGCTTCCACGGTGCAAGTGTTGAAAAACCTCAAGCTGGCTTGAGCGTGAGCCAAAAATCTTTCGTTCATCAACGTCGCGTCACCTACGCCGACTGCACTGTCGGCAACCACATCTATTACGGGCGTTATCTGGAAATCATCGAGACCGCGCGCGGAGAATTGTTCCGCGCTGCCGGTGCGACTTTTCTTCAACTGCAAGAGTCGGGGAACATTTTTCCAGTGGTTGAAGCGCATCTCCGCTACAAAGCTCCCGCGCGTTACGACGACACGTTGAACATCGAAATCTGGCTCACCGCCGCCGAGCGTGTGCGGTTGAATTTTTCCTACCGCGTCACGAACCAGAGCGACACATTGATCCTCGAAGGCGAGACGCTTCATGTCTGCACGAGCCTTGAGGAAAAACTGAAACGTCTCCCGGAAGAACTCGTCGCCGCGCTCGCGCCGTATGTGAGAGCAGTTTGAATTGCGCCAAAATCTCGACACGCCGATGGTGCGCTCCTACTGTTCCCACAAAACAACTATGGAAGCACTCATCATTCTCGCCTTCGTTCTCACTGCTGGTGTTTTCTTTGTCATCCTAAGCCGATTGCAGCGCGGCGGAGATAAACACAAGCACGACGAATCCTGCGGTCACGACCACAGCAAGTGCGGCCATGATCATCACGATTCAAACAATGGCGGTTGTTGCGGCGGGCATCACTGATCTGTGCTTCAACAACACCGCCGCACGCCTGTGAACCGCTTCTCCGTCGTCTCCACGTAGATTTGCGCGTCGGACTTGGCAGGCTCGTGAGCGTGACTGCAATCACAGACCGCTGCCTGTTGATGCGCACGTTCCAGTTGGGTTTCACCGGAAAGCTCTTTCGCCAGTGCCACGGCCAACGTCGCCGCGCCCGCTGTTCCGCCCAGCTTGCGACCTCCTTCCGTCACAGCGTAATCCGGCAGCCAGACGGGTTCGGACTCGTGCAACACGGCTGGCTTGCGACGCGAAATCAGCGCAATCCATTCCCAGACGCTCATTGCAATGATGATGGAAACAAGCACCAGGAAGGCAATGGCCACGAACGCATCGAGTCGCAGATTGAAGACCTGCTTTGACAGCGTCGCGACCTCTTTGGTTTTTGCGGCGAGTTCGGTAGCGGGAACAGTGGCCAACATTGAACGAATGATCTCCCGCTTCTCCTGCGCCGCAGCCGCACCGGAAATGAATCCGATTCTAGCATCCGAATGCCACACCTTCTGAATCCCCGCCGTGAACGTCACTGACAACAACCAGACCAACGGCACAAGCGTGATGATTGCCAGCCACGGTTTCCCACTTATCGCCCCTCGCCCCTCGCCCCTCGCCTCCAACTGCATTTTTAGAATGATCGTCGTTGTCAAACACAACGCGATGGTCGCCAGCATCTGATTCGCGATGCCGAACAGCGGCCAGAGGGAATTGATTCCGCCTAGAGGATCACGCACGCCTTGAATCAGAAACACGCCCCAACCGGCCACCATCAAGCTGCTCGCCAGCAGATTTGCGCCGACAGCTTTGGTGTCGCCGAGCGGTTTCCAAAGGTTACCGAGGAAGTCTTGGAGAATGTAGCGGCCCACGCGCGTTCCTGCATCCAGCGTCGTCAGGATGAACAACGCCTCGAACATGATCGCGAAGTGATACCAGAGATCGAGCCACTTATTGCCGACGACCTTGGAGAAAATTTGCGCCATGCCCACCGCTAACGTCGCCGCGCCACCAGTGCGACCAAAGAGCGTGTGTTCGCCGACATCCTTCGCCAGCGCATTCATGTGTTCCACCGTCACAGGAAAACCAAGCGCCGTGACTTTGGCGGCTGTGGCGGCGGCTTCACCTTTCACATTCATGGCGAGATAGACGCCCGGATCCATCGTGCAAGCGGCGATGATCGCCATGATCGCCACGAGCGATTCCAAGCACATCGCGCCATAACCGATGGGTCGCGCGTAACTTTCCCGTGTAATGATTTTTGGCGTCGTCCCGCTGGCGATCAACGTGTGGAAACCAGAGATCGCTCCACACGCGATCGTGATGAAGCAGAATGGAAACAACTTCCCCGCCACGACCAAACCTGACCCATCTACGAACTTCGTGATGGCTGGCATCTGCAAATCCGGTAGCACGAGAAATATCCCCACCACCAGCGCGAAGATCGTTCCCAACTTCATAAAAGTGCTGAGATAATCGCGCGGTGCGAGCAACAACCACACGGGAAGAACACTTGCCGCGAGACCGTAGCCGATGATCGCCCACGCGAGTGAAATGTCCTTCAACAAAAATACCTGCGACCAATATTCGTTCCCATAAACCAGCTTCCCGCCCCACACTGCCAGCAGCAACAACACCACGCCAATGGCAGATGCCTCCATCACTTTACCGATGCGCCAGAATCGCATGTAGCCGCCCATGAACATCGCGATGGGAATCGTCGCCGCCACCGTGAATACGCCCCACGGACTTTCCGCCAACGCTTTCACCACCACCAACGCCAGAACTGCGAGCAAGATCACCATGATGGCGAGAATTGCCACCGTCGCGATGACGCCAGCGGTTGTGTTCAATTCCTCTTTCACCATCTGACCGAGGGATTTTCCGTTGCGTCGCATTGAAGCGAACAGCACCACGAAATCTTGAACCGCGCCGCCCAGCACCACGCCGATGAGAATCCACAACGTCCCCGGCAGATAACCAAACTGCGCTGCCAACACCGGCCCCACCAACGGCCCCGGCCCTGAGATGGCCGCGAAGTGATGCCCGAACACGATCCACTTATTCGTCTTTACGAAGTCTTTACCGTCGTCGTTCACTTCGCACGGCGTGGCTCGACGGTCGTTCAACATCAGCACTCGCGCCGCGATCCACTTCGAGTAAAACCGGTAGCCGATGACGTAGGTGCAAATGGCCGCGATGAGGATGAACGCGGAGTTGATGTGTTCACCTCGATGCAACGCGATGGTGAAGTAAGTCCACGCGCCGAGCAGCGCGATGAGCAGCCAGACAAATTTTCCTGCGAGTTTCTTCATGTATTCAAACGGTGTGCGCGTGTTGTAGTCCAACTACGCATCTGTGCCTAGAAAGATTTGTAACCCTAAGAGCTTGTGTGAGTGTGGTAATTCAGCAACGGAGTTGCGACAGAAGGTAGCCCACGGCGCGAGCCGTGGGATAAATGCCGACCGCGCAAGCCCCGGCAGGGGCGACAGATTTTGGCTGGTGATCTTTCGCCCCTGCCGGGGCTTGGTAAAAAACATCCCTAACCCACGGATTGGCCCGTGGGCTACCTTCTCCCGCTGCTCCGCAGCTAAAACTGGGAAAGAACAATTCACACCCAATTTCAACTTCAGAGTTCGATTTCATTCCTTCGGCAGCGCGAAGGCTATGTAGCTGTCACCGCTTTTCGTCCCGCTCTTGCCGCCGCCGCACGCGATGACGACGAACTGCTGTCCGTTGACCATGTAGGTCGCTGGCGTGGCGTAACCGGCGGCGGGAAGTTTCGTTTGCCAGAGGATTTTGCCGGTGCGCTGATCGAAGGCGCGGAACATTTCATCTTTCGACGCGGCGATGAAGATGATTCCACCGGCTGTGACGACAGGCCCGCCGTAGTTCTCCGTGCCGGTGGACGGAATGCCGCGTGCGGTCAATTCCGAAAATTCTCCGAGAGGTGTGCGCCAGACGTATTCGCCGGTGTTGAGGTCAATGGCATTGAGCGTGCCCCACGGCGGTTTCACGGCGGGATAGCCATTCGTATCCAGCCAGCGATTGTAACCGGTGTGTGTGTATGGCTCACTGATCAAAGCGTCGTTGCCGCTCTCCGCAGGTTGATCACCTGCGCGACTCGCAGGGATTTCGCCAAGCAGAAATCCGGCGACGGCTTCTTTCTGTTCCGTAGAGAGAAACGCGACCGATGGCATCATGCCGCGTCCGGTGTTCAACAGTTGGATGATGTCCGGCTTCTTGAGTTTTTCCGCGATCTTTTCCAAGGACGGAAACGCGCGGGCCGGATCGCCGGAGCGATTGACGCCGTGGCAGGTGGCGCAGATTTGTCCGTAGATTTGTTGACCGTTCGAAAGCGTTGCGCCGCTGCGCGGTTTTGTTTCAACCATCGTAAGAATCCACGGCATCTCATTGGCATTGACGTAGAGAATGCCCTTCGGATCAACCGCCGCGCCGCCCCACTCCGCTGCCCCATCAAATCCTGGAAAGATGATTGTCCCCTCGCGGCTCGGCGGCATGTAAAGCGCGTGCGGACGCAGTTTCACAAATTTATCGAGAACCATCTTGTGTGATTCCGGCGAAATATCCGTGATCTCGTCTGCGGAGAAAAGTTGCCTCGCAAACGGCGCGGGCCTCAGCGGAATCGGCTGCGTCGGCCAAGTGGATTCGCCCTGCAAATCAGACTTGGGCACGGTGCGTTCTTCGATGGGAAACAGCGGTTCGCCAGTCTCGCGATTGAACACGAAGACGTGACCAGATTTGGTGATCTGCGCGACGGCGTCCACGGATTTGCCATTGTGTTTAACTGTCAGAAGATTTGGCGGCGCGGGTGGGTCACGATCCCAGATGTCGTGATGCACGAACTGAAAATGCCAGAGGCGTTTGCCGCTGGCGGCATCCAACGCGAGCAGACAGTTGGCGAAAAGGTTTTGCCCGAGACGATTGCCACCCCAAAAATCAAACGCCGCCGAGCCAGTAGGCACAAAGACGATGCCGCGCTTTTCATCCAACGCCATACCTGCCCAACAATTCGCGCCGCCGCTGGATTTCCACGCATCAGGAGGCCACGTCTCGTAGCCAACTTCGCCGGGTTGCGGGATGGTGTGAAATATCCAAGCCATCTTTCCAGTGCGAATGTCGTAGGCGCGAATGTGTCCCGGCGCGACCGGGCCGGGGCCTTCGGACACGCGCGAGCCGAGAATCAACAGATCGCGATAGACAATTCCCGGCGTGGTCGCGATCACGTAAAGCTTGCTGGTATCGCGGCCAAGACCTTGCTTGATGTCCACGCGACCGCTATCGCCGAACGAGGAAATAGATTTTCCATCCTTCGCGTTGACGGCGTGAAGAGTTGATCCTGCGGTGTAGAGGATGCGTCGGTCTTCGCCATCCGCCCAATAGACCACGCCGCGATTCACGCCCAGAGCCTGATGATCGCCGCCGCCAGCAAGTGGACTGTAACGCCAGAGTTCTTTTCCGGTCGCAGCGTCAATGGCGAACAAAACCAACTCCGGCGAAGTGCCGTAAAGCACGCCATCAACAATGATCGGACTGCACTGAATCTGTGAGCGACCGTCGGGTCGCCCGCCGCCGGATTGATACGTCCACGCGACTTTGAGTTGGTTGACGTTCTTCGCGTTGATCTGTTTGAGCGGCGAGTAATGGCTGCGCGCGTTGTCGCCGAGATACGAAGGCCAATCGGCAGATTCGGCGGCAGGCACGGTGAGTGTGAGTGCGAAAAACAAAAAGCCAGCGGCAATGAAAGCGCGTGAGTTCATGGATTTGGGACAGCGCGCACGAAACTACCCGTTCGGTGTGCGTGCGTCACGCAGGTATTCGACGTGGCTATCGAGCATCAGACGATTACGGCCTTTCGGATGCGCGGTGCGGCCTTTGAGTTCAGGCGCGACCGTGCCGATGGTGTTGGGAAAATAAACATCCACGGTGAGTTCCACATCGGACGCGCCGGCAGGTGAACCGGCTTGCGGATTGTTTGCAGCGCGGAGCGACGTGACGCAATCCGCTTCGGTGCGACCCCAGAAATTATCCAGCGGCACAGGATCGTCGGGGCGATCAAATCGCCACATCCAGTAACGGACGGCGACAGCATTGGTGTCAGCCCCCGCGAACTGAACTGTTTGCTCGGCAGTTTTGAAGGACGCGTTCTGCATCGCGGGACAACTCCAGATTTCCGGCGCGCGAAGGATATTGCTCAACACCATCGCAGCCCAGCCTGCGCGCGGATCGCTTGTAGCGGGCCAACTGCTCCACGGTTTGTAGCCGAGTGAGTTTTTCAGTGGGCGCGCGTCGGGGAAGCGGCTTTCGTTTTCATCGAGGTAAATGCGCCACGCGACGCCTTGTTGTTTGAGTTGGGAAATGCACGAGGCGCGATGCGCGGCTTGTTTGGCGCGGGACAACGCCGGGAGCAACAGTGCCGCAAGAATCGCGATGATGGCGATGACGACGAGGAGTTCGATGAGTGTGAAGGCGAGGAGTGGCGCGGCGAACAAAGAATGGGAGTTGTTGCCGCGCGCATTCATCACTTCACAGGTTCAATCCGGATGATTCTGTTCGGGCCATTCAACGCCACGTAAATCAGGCCATCCGGTCCGGTGCAGACATCCCGCACGCGCCCGATGTTCTTGAACAACACTTCCTGCTTCACCACGCGTTGACCGTCGAGAACGATGCGGCGCAACTCTTGTTGTCCAAGCGCGGTGACGAACAGATTTCCAGACCAGTTAGGAAATTCTTTGCCGAAATAAAAATCCATGCTGCACACCGCGATGGATGGCGTCCAGTGGATGACGGGTTGCTCCATGCCGTCCTTGGCGGTGAGCGCAGAGATAGGTGTGCCGTTGTAATCCATGCCGAACGTGATGACTGGCCAGCCATAGTTGCGTCCGCGTTGGATGAGATTCAACTCGTCACCACCGCGCGGGCCGTGTTCGGTTTCCCAGAGATCGCCCGTCTGCGGATGACGCACGAGACCTTGCGGGTTGCGATTTCCATAACACCAGATGCTCGGCACGGCGTTGGATTGTCCCACGAACGGATTGTCGGAAGGAATACGTCCGTCATCGAACACGCGATGGATTTTGCCGTTGGGGCGCGTCAACTCCTGCGCGTGTTCCTTCATGCCGCGCTCGCCGATGGAGAAAAACAAGTGGCCTTTTTCATCGAACACAAGTCGGCTGCCGTAGTGAAACGTTGTCGGCAGATACATATCCTGTGGGGCGAGAAAGATGATCTGCTCATCCGTCCAGACATTGTCCTTGATGCGCCCGCGCACCACGGAAGTCATGCCCACATCTTTGCCATCCACTGTTGTGCCGTGACTAAAGCTGAGATAAACCCAGCCGTTCGTCGCGTAGCCGGGATGCACCGCCACATCCAGCAAACCACCTTGCCCCTGTGCGCGAACCTTCGGCGTGCCGCTCACAGCATTGGTCAGAAGCTGTCCCTGTTCAATGATCCGCAACCGTCCCGGTAATTCCGTCACCAGCATCCGACCATCCGGCAGGAACGCGATGGACCACGGTGAATCCAGTTTTTCCGCGACGGTCTTGAACCGAAATTTGTGTTCCACACTCGCCACGACTTCGCCATCAATCGGCTTGGCGACAATGTTGGTTTCACTCTGCGCCTTGGCGATTTTTTCGCGAAGCAACACGACCATCGCGCGGATGTCGGCATCGGTGAGAGCCTCTTTCCACGACGGCATTCCTTTGGTGGGATTCCCCTCGCTGATGGCACGGGCGATACTGACGTCGTCGGCACCTTGAGTCCAAACGTTGGTCAACAAGCTCGGCGCCGTGCCGCCTTGCAGATTTATTCCGTGACACGCTGCGCAGTTGTTGGTGAAGAACGAAACCACATCGCGGGCTTCGGCAGTCGTAGCCATTACACAAACAGCTATTCCCATCAGTAAAGATTGCAAGACGCATTTCGGCGTTGAAGTAACAAAAGGCGATGAGTTGTTTATCATTTCGGTGTTGGATGACGAACCAGAGCTTGGAACATTCAATTAAGATTCAGCTGCTGGCTCAAGCTTCATCGGTTGATCGTGATCGAGGAATTCTCCGCAGATGCGGTAGAACTCGGCTTCAGTCTGCGAGCGGCGGATTTGGTGGAGGAAATTTCCCGCCACGCCTTCGCCGAGATAGTTGAGGAATTTCTTCATGCGTTCGCACTGAATTTTCTCCGGCGCATCGAAGCTGGCTTGGGATTCCCAAAGCGCGTGGATGTAAGCCAGGACTTCGCGCCCGGTAGGATAAGTCACAGTTTCGCCGCGCAGTTGCTGGCGGATTTGATTGAACAACCACGGACTGCGGATCACGCCGCGCCCGATCATCAGGCCGCGAGTCTTGGTTTGCGCGAGCAGTTGCTGCGCTTGGACAGCAGAACAGACATGGCCGTTGGCGATGACCGGACACGCCATCGTCTCGCTCGCCTGACGGATCAAATCATAATGCACAGGCAGCCGATACATCTGCGCCACGGTGCGCGCATGAACGGTCAGCGCATCGAGTGAGTGTTTGGCAAAGATGGGGAGGAGCGTATTGAACTCACGCACATCGCTGAAACCCACGCGCGTCTTCACGGTGAACTTGATGCTCACCGTGTCACGCAACGCGCCAAGGATGGAGTCAATGCGCTGCGGCTCGCGCAACAAACCACCGCCTGCGCATTTCCTATAAACGATCGGTGCGGGACAGCCGAGATTCAGATCAATCGCAGCGACGTTGAGTTGCTGAAGCTCCTTCGCCGTGCGGATGAGCGACGGGATGTCGTTGCCGATCATCTGCGCAATAACGGGTTTGCCAGTGGAATTTTCCGCGATGGATTTGAGAATCCATTTCTCCGGTCGCGACACGGCATGGACGCGGAAGTATTCCGTCCAGTAAACATCTGCGCCGCCGTAGCGGTGCATGAGATTCCAGAACGCGCTGTCCGTCACGTCCTGCATCGGGGCGAGAGCGAGGAACGGCGACGGACTGCGGAGAAGTGAATCGAGATCGGTCACAGCATTAACTGTGACCATGTGAGTTCAAACCCTGCCAGAAGTTTGGAGGCAGCGGTTTCGCCGAGGTCTGCTTTGGAAAAGAGTTTGTAAGCACCGCGCTCCAGCGCGAAGACTTCAATCGTCTGCGCTTCGGGATCAATGATCCAATACTCGCGCACGCCGTGTTGTTCGTAGAGCCCCTTTTTCTCCACGCGATCCCGCTTCCAGCTTCCGGGGGAAATGACTTCTGCCGCCAGATCGGGCGCGCAGCGGACACGGTCGGTCACGAGATTGAGCCGGGACTTGGCGATGTAGAACACATCTGGCTGCACGACGCGGCGCGCGGTCAGGATCACATCAAGCGGGCTGACAAAAACTTCTCCCAACTTTCCGGCCTGCACATGCTCGGACAAAAGCCGGGTGAGTTTCAAAACGATCCGTTGATGACTGGGGTTTGGCGTCGGTGATATGATGAGTTCTCCATCCCAAAGTTCGATGGGCAGATTGGACTCGGGCAATTCAGCGAGCATCTCGTCAAACGTCCAGAGTCGTTTGCGGGCTGCGGGCCGGGGCAGTGTTGCGGTTGCCATGATTTCAATTATGCGGGGGCTGGCCGGGGAAATCAAACGGCTTTCGGCTTGGCGTGCGCTAAGACGATTCCGCCCTCAGCCTTGTCCTCCCCATGAACCGAGGTAGTGGGGCGGGCTTCCAGCCTGCCGCTGGGTCTGTCATCCGCTGAAACCACCGTGGACACAATGCCCGCCGAGGCAGGCTGGAAGCCTGCCCCACTACGGTTGCGATCGCACTCCGGTTCAGGAGTTCAAAGCGAGAAATTCCATTTGGGAGAAATCTCTCCCCGGGGTGCGCTGCCCATACGGATCGTAATCGTATCGCGCTTTCACTGCGCCCGTGCTGTCCGTCATCTCGCGCACGCTACCAAGATGATCCCGTGTGAAGAAATAGTTCGTGCCAGAGATTTGTTCACCCTGACCAAAGAACCGCTTCGTCACCGTCGCGCCCGTGTTGTTCCGCTCCTCGCACAACTCCGTGCCGCACCATACATACTTGTTCGTGCTACCAGCCACCCCATTCGTCCGCTTGATCACCTGCACGCGCCGTCCAAGCCCATCGTACGCAAACTCCGTCCGGTTCGTCGTGTTGCGGATGATGGCCGTCGTCCGATCCGCCGCGTCATACTCGTAATTCAACCCATTCCCATCGTTCGTCAGGTTGCCATTCGCGTCATACTGCAACGTGAACGCCCCCGCCGTGTTCGTCACCACCAGTTGATAATTGTTCGTCCGCTTGTTGCTGTTTCGAGCGGCTGGATTTGGCAAGTCATCTCTCTGCGAATGGAACGCGACTACCGCATTCCCTCTCTTGGGGCTGCGGGCGGGCGTCAAACTATTCAAGCAACTGCCTCCGAAGCCCGATTCACCCGAATCAACCACAGCCCAATGAACGTCAGCAGCCCATTGAGGATAAGAAGTTCAAACCCGATCTTGTAGCCATGAAACCACGCGGCGGAGTTTTGTTGCAGCACGAAACAAATCGCGGGCGACACACAGCAAACCAACGGCACCAACCGGTCGTTGGTCTTGGCTTTGGCGAACAACCCAAACGCGAACAATCCCAGCAACGGGCCGTAGGTGTAGCTGGCGAGCGTGAAGATGGCGTCAATGATGGCTTTGCTGTTGATGGCTTGGAAGCCGAGGATCACGAGCCATAACAGAACTGCGAAGCCCACATGCACTTTGTGGCGCAGCGACGTGCGCTGCGCCTCGCTCAACTCTTTCCGCTCTTCAGTGCCGAGAATATCAATGCAGAACGAGGTCGTCAGCGTGGTCAACACCGAGTCGGCACTGGAAAAAGTGGCTGCGGTCAATCCGATGACGAACACGATGGCAGCGAAAGTCCCGAGATGGCTGAGTGCGAGCATCGGGAAAAGTTTGTCCGTCGAAGCTGGAATCGCCACGCCTTTGGCCGCCGCGTAATGGAACAACAACACGCCGAGCGACACGAACAGCAGGTTCACCAACACCATCACGCTCGTGAAGGCGTAGATGTTTTTCTTGGCTGCACCTAGCGAGCGGCAGCTCAGATTCTTCTGCATCATGTTTTGATCCAGCCCGGTCATTGCGATGGCGATGAATGCGCCCGCGCAGAATTGTTTCCAAAAGTAATTCGTGCCGCGCCAGTCCCAGAAGAATGTCTGCGACATCTCGCTGTTCTTCACCGTGGTGATCAAGTCGCCAAAGCTGAGATCAAGCGAGCGAGCGATGGCGACGATGGACAAGATCACGCCGAGCAGCAGGAAGGTGGATTGAAACGTATCCGTCCACACCAACGTCTTGATGCCGCCGCGATAGGTGTAGAGCAGAATCAACGCGATGGTCACGCTGACCGTCAGCCAGAACGGAATTTTCCACTGATCGAACACGAACAATTGAAACACGCTCGCTGCGAGGAACAGCCGCGCTGCTGCACCGAGCATTCGCGATAACAGGAAGAACACCGAGCCGACCTTCTGCGAGTTCGGCCCGAAGCGTTGTCGCAAGTAACCGTAAATGGAGGTGAGGTTCAGCTTGTAGTAGAGCGGTAGCAAAACTTCCGCGATGACGACGTAGCCGATCACGTAGCCGAGGACGATTTGCAGATAGGAGAATTTATCCGCCGCGACTTTTCCCGGCACGGAGATGAAGGTGACGCCGGAAAGAGAATCGCCGATCAAACCGAAGGCGACGGCGTACCACGGTGAGGTTTTGTTACCGAGAAAGTAGGCATCATTGCCAGCGTTGCGGCTTGTGTACCAAGCGATGAGCAGCAGGAACGCGAAGTATCCGCCCACGCAACCGAGGATCAATGCCGGTGACATGCGACAGCCGGATCAGGACTTGGGTTTCTCTTCGAGCGAGGAGATGCCATTCGCGATGGCGAACTTCGTGAGTCCCGCCACGCTGTGAACGTCCAGCTTGCGCATGATGCGTTCGCGATGCGTCTCCGTGGTGCGCACGCCGATGCCGAGGTGCTGGGAAATTTCCTTGTTGCTCTTGCCTTCAGCGATGAGCGCGAGGACCTGGCGTTCGCGTTCGCTTAATTTGGCGACCGGCTTCGTGTCGTCCGCGTCTGAGACGTATTGGTTCAACGCGATCTGCGCGACGGGTCCGCTGAAGTAAGCTTCGCCTGCATGAACCGTTTCAATCGCCTTCACCAACTCGTCCGTGGGCGCGTCTTTCAAAACGTATCCGCGCGCGCCCGCCTTGATGATTCGCAACACCGGGCCGCGACCGGATTCCATCGAGAGAATGAGAACCTTGGTCTGGGGAGAATCTTTCTTCAACGCCTCGGTGACTTCCAACCCATCCATGCCCGGCATGGAGACGTCCATGAGCACGATGTCGGGAGCGAGTTCTTTCACGAGCTTGATGGCATCGGTGCCGTTGCCCGCCTCGCCTACGATCTTGAGATGTTCCTTGGCGGCAAGGCACGACAACAACCCTTTGCGGACGACCGGATGATCATCCACGATCAAAACTTTGATTTTCTTTTTTGCTGTGCTCATGAAAGAAGTGTCGAAAACGCTTTGGCTTATCCCGCAACGTGTGTGGTAAATAGCATCACTTTTGCCGCGAGGCAAGCGCGCGTGTTTGAGCGCGCAGTCACTGAAACTGCCCCGCAAAATTTAATGTCGTTGTTTTTTACGCGTGCTGTTCACGACTCGACACGCGCCCAGACACAAACGCCACCACGACCCACAACGCGAGGAATCCTGCCAATCCCGTTGCTACGCGCTTGGGCCAGTTCACCATCTTTGCGTTCTCGGCGATGAAGCTCACTGTCATCGGTTTGCCAGGCTCGGCCTGCAACACCTGCGCGAACGCGTGTCGCAGTCCGCGCGTCGGCAGATTCACGCGCAGCGGCCGCACCTTGGCCACGGCGACTTCCTGCGCCTGTTGCAGCTTGTCCCACTGTTGCTCGGCGGCGGCGTTGAGATAGAAGCCATCCAACTTCTGTCCTACGCCTGCCACCGCGCTACTCGCAGGCATTTGTTGATCAATCGTTCCATTGTTGCGTGTCGAAAACTCCTGCTGCGCCTGCACAAGATTGCTCGCCTGCGCTTGTCGCAATTGTTTCTCCACGGCTTTAGTTTCGGCGTCGCCGTCGTTGTTGATGCCGCGATTCTTGGTGCGCAAAAAATAATTGGCGGCTTCCTTCACGTTGCCCTCGGCCAGTTTTTTCTTCGCGTTATCAATTTCTAACTTCACATCTTTCGCCACTTCGGCCTTCGCCGCCGATTCGCGTTTGGAGTAGTCCCAAACCGAGAAGCTTGATTCCTCAAATTGCGCAGGCATGTCTGCAACGGCGGTCGAAACCACCACGCCAGCTTCGCGCGTCATCGT
>JAYUAV010000040.1:0-7571 GCA_043741175.1 Verrucomicrobiota bacterium | reverse complement strand
AGATTGCCTGCTTGATCTTTCTTCCGCAGGTCGTGGTTTGCAACAAACCCTGCTCCTGCTCGCCCGGCTCTACGCGAACCCCAAGACCGTGCTTTTGCTCGACGAACCGGACGCGCATCTGGAAGTTCTGCGGCAGCGCCAGATTTACCAGCTATTGACCGGCGTAGCGGCCAAACAAGGTTCGCAGATTATCGCCGCCAGCCATTCGGAAGTTGTCCTCAATGAAGCGGCCAATCGGGATGTGGTCATCGCCTTCATCGGTCAGCCACATCGGATGGACGACCGTGGGCAGCAGGTTCTCAAGGCGCTTACCGATATCGGATTCGACCAGTATTATCAGGCGGAACTCAAGGGCTGGGCACTCTACTTGGAAGGCTCAACCGACCTCGCAATCCTTCAAGCCTTTGCCGAAACCTTGGGGCATCCTGCTGCGCGGTTTTTGGAACGTCCCTTTGTACACTACCTCACCACCAATCTCCCGAACCGGGCGCGCGAACATTTCTTTGGGATTCAGGAAGCGAAACCGGATTTGGTCGGCTTTGCCTTGTTTGACCGCATTGACAAGCCCTTGGTCAGCCATACGCCGCTGACAGAAACCATGTGGCAGAAGCGTGAGATCGAAAATTATCTTTGCATGGAGTCCGTCCTTCTCGCCTACGCCCGGCACAACCAACCGGATGATTTGTTCGGTCTCGCAGAATCCGGACATCGCGAGCAAACAATGCGCGAATGTATTCAGGAAATTGGAAACGCCCTTCGCACTCTTCGCCGGATTGAACCTTGGTCGGCAGAAATCAAAGCCACAGACGATTTTCTTGATCCGCTGTTTCAACTGTATTTTGACAAGCTGAAATTGCCGAATCTTCTCCGTAAAACAGATTATCACGTTCTTGCCCGGCTCGTGCCCAAAGAAAAAATTGACCCAGAAATTATCGTCAAGCTGGATGGCATCGTGGCCGTAGCACAAAAGGCACAGCCCAAGGAAACATGAACGGTCATGGTAAGGCCGTTTCTGTTTCAGAACTCCATCACGGCAAGGCTTGCCCGCGCGCGGCGATGAAGAGCCGATACCATTCTTCACGGCTCAACTCGAACTCGGTTGCTTTCACCGCTTCGCGGATGCGTCCGGGATTCGTGGTGCCCACGCCGCCAGCACCAGCCGTTGCTCCAGCTTGATGTAATCGCTCGCGGGCATGACGTCAGGATTCCTTGATTTGTTTCGCTGGCTTCGCCGGGGGCAGAAAATTCTCGCCCGTCACCACCTTGCGCCCTGTTTTTGCTTCCAATTCCCGCCGCGCCCTTTTTGCGATGCGCCCGCCGGTATGCGCGGCGGTTTTGTTCTCCGCCATCCCGGCGGCGTTCGTGGTTTCCGCGATCTGGCGCGTGGACAATTCCGCCAGCGCGGTGAAGATCAATTCCGCCTCGCTCATGTGGTCACGCAGGTTTTCGGTCTTGATGCCTTTGAGATTTTTGTGCGACTGCACACTGATGCCGGACCACTCCTCATGAATGATATTGGTGAGGATGGCGAATTCTTCGCCCTTCCTGATTTCGTGTGTGGCCCAGTAATCAGTCAGCTTGTTGCGCGTCTCCTGTCCCGTCATCCGCTGCTCGATCCACTTGGTGCTGCGGCCTTGTTTTTGCCACGTCTCGCAGGCGCGGGCAAGCGAACGGGCGGGGTCGGCCATTTCCTGCATCCGCTCGTAGCCCACCTTGGCCAGCCAGAGTTTGATCGGTTCGGCGCGCGGGCTGGGCACGCTTTGGACGAGGCGCAGCAATGTTTCGGCGGTCGCCACGTCCGTAAGATAATTCTTGCCGTCAGCGGCGCGCATTTTCAGTTGGTTACAATTTGTAACCAACTGACTGCCCTCCTTGTTCAGCCGGTGTTTCAGGACTTTCCAGTAATTCTGCGCCAGCTTGTAATCCGGCTGCTGTGTCAACACCCGGATAATGTCCACCACTGAAAACCACCACGTCTCGGCCTGCTCGTCGTAGTGGCGACGGATTCCATGACCTTCAAAAACGGCTGATTCCGGTTTCATGCGCGGACAAATTTACTCATTGCTGCTAACGTGGTCGAGGCTGGGTTTCCACTCCCTCTCTGCTCGCGAGGACGCTCGCCCCCGACAATGACAACTGAACTAAACGCCAATCTTCGAGAAGTCATCGTCATTGCTGGGAGGGTGGTGAGCTTCGCCGTTGAAATCACGGCAACGCTTCCCCACGCGCAGCGACGAATAGGCGATACCATTCCTCACGGCTCAACTCGAACTCAGTTGCCTTCACCGCTTCGCGGATGCGTCCGGGATTTGTCGTGCCCACGATGGGAACGATCTTGCCCGGATGACGCAGCAGCCACGCGAACGCAATCACCGTCCGGCTCACGCCGCGCGCGGCTGCAATTTCGTCCAGCACTTTCACGATGTCATCGGTCTTGTAACCTTGTTGCGCGGGAAGCAATCGCTTTGCGCCATCGCCGAGCAAACCCGCGCCCAGCGGACTCCACGCCATCGGCGTGATGTTCTTTTCCAGACATTGATCCAGCGTGCCGTCCTCGAACGCGGCGCGTTGCGCGAGGCTGATCTCCACTTGATTCACTACGAGCGGAAACGGACACGCTGCCTGCAACGAGTTGACGAGCGACGGACGAAAGTTGCTCACGCCAAAGAACCGCACCTTGCCCGCATCGTAAAGTTGAGCGAACGCCCCAGCGATCTCATGCGGGTCGCCGAGGTAATCCGGGCGATGCAGCATATAGAGATCAATGGTCTCAATGCCGAGCCGCTTGAGCGATTCCTCGCAAGACTTCACGATGTAATCCGGTGAGAAATCATAGCGACCCGGTGAGTCATGTGTCGGTGAACCCGCGTGGCGCACGCCGCACTTGCTTGTGATGAGGATGCGTTCGCGCATCCCGGAAACTTCGCCCAACGTCTTCCCGAGAATTTCTTCCGCGCGACCACCGCCATAAATATCCGCGCCATCGAAGAGCGTGTAGCCCGCCTCGTAAGCAGCGACAACTGCCGCGCGTCCCTCTGCGTCTGCTTCGGCAGCGGTCTTGAGATTGTCGCGCGTGCCCGCGATGCGCCAGCAACCAAAGGCCAGTCTGCTTGCGGAGAGTGAACTTGTTCCCAGTTTGATTGTCTTCATCAGTTGATTCGTTGAAAGCTACTTCGTTTCCGTGGTGGAAGGCCATGTGAATTCCACGATGACCGGCGCCCATGAAATGTGTTGGACGACTTTACGCATTGAGGGAATTGCATCCGGCGGTTGGACGCGTGCGGTGTTCGTGATATGAACTTCCACATCTCCGCGCTCGCGACGGAATTGTGACACGATGCGTTCGTAGCGGCGGTAATAATCGAACTGTGTGAGCAGCAATCGCGATGGATGTCGCTCGGTGATGGCGCGCAATTCCCAGTTGCCCTCTTTCGCGAGCGTTGCCCAATCCGAATGCAGCCAAGTGATGTTGGTGCGTTGCGCCGTGTTGTAGAGATAAGCCGCCGAGACAAACACCGTGCTGTTGGTGGGCGCAGCGTCGAGCGATTGGTTCACCAGAGCGAGAGCTTGTGATCGGTTGACATCGCGATGACACAGCGCGCCCCAAGTGGTCATGCCAATCGCGCGGATGGAAACCAACATCGCCGCCGCGAGAAACAAAACGTGAAGTGTCCGCCGCCATTTCAAACCGAGTGAACTTTCCGCCGTCATCAATGCGATGAATCCACCGACGATGGTTGGCTGCAAATAACTTGCCACAAGGATTGTGTTCGACGTGAGCACGAACAAGCATCCGCACGTCAACGCGAGCGCAGCTAGGCTTCCGCTCGCGACAAGACGAAGTTGGGCGGACGTTCTGAGTTGATTGAGCAACGCGCTCCACCTGATTGTCAGGCACGCGAGCATCGTGACCACCAGTAAGATTCCAGGAGCGGAGCGCACGACCTTGAGAACGTCGTCGAGATGCGGCACTCGCAGCCCGGTGACGGATGGCGTGATCACGACATGTTCGCGAAAACCTTCCCACAGTCGCGGATAACCAAATTTCACCAGAGCGATCAGTCCCGCGAGCACGCCAACGAATGACAAAGCCGCCGCCCACGGGATCGGGCGTTTGGCAAGCCACGCTTCACTCACGATAAATAATGCCAGCCAGAGCGAATAAATGCCGCCGATTTGAAGGCTCGTGCAAAATGTCAGGGTCAAAAAAACCGCCGTTGCCCACGGCAATCCGCGCACGAGAGCCAGCACCGCCAAAGCCGCGAGCAGGTGCGCGAGTGTGTCAGGCCGGTCATGAAACGTGATGCCGAAGAGAAACAACCCGGCGATGTTGACGGCGAGCGCAGGGATTTTGAGTTGCCGAAAAGTCTGCAAGACGGTTAGCAAAAAACCTGCGAGCAATGTCAGGTGAAACCACATCGCGGCGAGTTCACTTGTGCCAAAACATTTCATCCAGCCGAGCAGCACCGCTTGATGCAACGGCGGGTAGGCGCAGAAGACTTCGTTGCCGGAGATGGGCAGCACCATCGCGAGAGATGGGTTGCAATACTTGCCGTGCAGGAGGTAATTCACCACCGGGCCGTCGTAGAAAAACGCGTCATTCGCAGGGATCGACTGTGACGTGAATAGCAGTAGCGACACCTTCCACAAAAAATAGAGTGCGAAAGTAATTCCTGAAATGTTCGTGAGTCGGCGCATGTCGGCGCGCAGCTTTCCAGAACGCCGCCGCTTGTCAACGCCCGACGCCATCAGCTACGCTGGGCGAACGACATGCCGCATCAGAACGACGTCCAATCGCCCAACCAAGTCCCGCTCGCCGTGGATTTGGACGGCACACTCATTCGCACAGACATGATGTGGGAATCGCTCGTGCGCCTGCTGCGCGCGAATCCGCTCGCGGCGATCTGCTCGTTCTTCGTTCTGTTGCGAGGTCGCGCTGCGTTCAAGCAACACGTCGCTGCGCGGGTGAAAGTTGATCCCGCGACTTTGCCCTACCACGCCGAACTCATCGCATGGCTCAAGGTGCAGAAGGCTTCCGGGCGGAAACTCATTCTCGCCACTGCGTCCGACATCGGCATGGCCAAGCCCGTCGCGGATCACGTCGGGTTGTTTGACGATGTGATGGCGAGCGACGGCAAAATTAATCTCCGTAACGCCGCCAAACGCGATGCACTCAACAAACGCTTCGGTGAACGCGGCTATGATTACGCGGGTAATTCCAATGATGATCTCGGCGTCTGGCCCGGAGCGAGAGAAGCCGTGGTGGTCAACGCGCCAGAGTCTCTCTCTCGTCGCGCCGCCGAAGTGACCAAGGTGGGTCAAACTTTTCTCAACGAGCCTTCTCATCTCAAGTCTTTCGCGCGCGCACTTCGCCCTCACCAATGGATCAAGAATCTCATCCTGTTCGTTCCTGTGCTGACCGCGCACAGGCTGGAGGACAAAGCGACTTTGTTCCAAGCTGGACTTGCGTTCGTCGCGTTTTCTCTCGCGGCCTCGGCTGTCTATCTGCTCAACGATCTTCTCGATCTTGATGCCGACCGTCATCACGCCACCAAACGCAATCGTCCGTTTGCCTCTGGCGATTTGCCGTTGCAATTCGGACTCGTGGGCGCACCGGCGTTGTTGTGTGCCGCGCTGGCCATCTCGCTTTGCCTGTCGTTCAAGTTCGCACTCGTCACCGCGATCTACTTCACCATCTCCACCAGTTACTCGTGGAAATTAAAACAGATCGCGCTGCTGGACGTTTTGTTTCTCGCCGGACTTTACACGCTGCGATTAGTGGCGGGTCACGTTGCTACTGGGATTCCGTGGTCGGAATGGCTGCTGACGTTCTCGATGTTCATCTTTTTGAGTCTCGCGTTCATGAAGCGTTTTCAAGAGATCGAAACTGTTCGTGAACAAAACGGTCACGAACTCAAGGGCAGGGGATATACCGCGCACGACAGAAAAATCGTAGTCACTCTCGGAATCATCAGTGGCGTGGCGGCTGTCATCGTGCTTGGACTTTACGTCAACAGTGATCAAGTGGTGAAACTCTACACGCATCCCAAGCTGCTGCTGCTCGCGTGTCCGTTGTTGCTCGCGTGGATTTGTCGTGTGTGGTTTCTGACGTATCGTGGTGAGATGCACGATGACCCGACCGCGTTTGCGTTCAAGGATTGGGCTAGTTATCTCATCGGCGCGCTGACACTGGCGGTGATGTGGTTTGCCACGGGAAGGTGAAGCGCGATGAAGTCTTCTTGCACAGACTGGTTTCACGACATCGCTTCAGCACTGGCGTATTCCTTGGCGCATCCGCACGAAACGACACCAGAACTCGGGTCGCCACACAACGACCTCACGCAATTCATCCTCACGCAACACGCACAGATGCCGGATTATCTTCGTACGCCGATGAAACTTGCAGCACTGGGCTTCGATGCGTTTGGTGTCGTGAATGGTGGAAAACAATTTCACCGGCAATCGCCGGAGAAGCGCGCCAAGCAAATCGCTGCGTGGAAGAATTCCAATATCAGCTTCCAACGCGACTTCATCCGTTACTTCGAAAGCTTGGCGACGCTCGCACTGTATAGCAGAGGTAGGGCGGGCAGTCCTCTGCCCGCCGCCGCGCAGCAAGACACGAACGGCGCGCACGGAGTGACGCGCCCTACCAACGAACTCCGCGCCGAAATCGTCGTCATCGGCAGCGGGCCTGGCGGTGCGATCACCGCGTGTCTGCTCGCTGAAGCCGGACGTGATGTATTGCTCATCGAGGAAGGCGAATATCTCCCGTTGAGTTCTTGCACGCCGTTCTCCACGGACGAGATGCTCGAGAAATATCGGAACGGTGGCCAGACCGTCGCGCTTGGAAAAAATAAGATTTCCTACGTGGAAGGCAGATGCGTCGGCGGCGGCAGCGAGATCAATAGTGGGCTTTACCACCGCACACCGCCGGAGATTCTCGAACGCTGGCGAAAGGAATTTCAGGTGGATGGTTTGACTGAGGCGGAGTTGTCATCACACTTTGCAAAGTGTGAAAGTGACGTTTCGGTTTCATTCCTGCCACATGCCGCACCGCCTGCATCACTCAAACTTCACGATGGCGCAACCAAACTCGGCTGGAAGTCGCTCGAAATTCCTAGATGGTTTCGCTATGGCGATTCCGTTCCCCAATCGGTAATCGGCAATCGGCAATCGGCAATGGGTTCACGTCAATCCATGACGGAAACATTTATCCCACGCTTCGTCAAAGCCGGTGGCAGACTTTTATCCAACACACGCGCGAATCGAATTCGGCAGAACGGCGATGGCTGGTTGATCGAAGCTGCACACAAGACTTCCGGCGCAATCCGCGTTTGCTCTGACAACTTGTTTCTCTGCGCGGGTGCTGTTCACACCCCCGCCTTGCTACGTCGTAGCGGCATCACGCACAACATCGGCAACTCGCTGCAAGTTCATCCCACGGCAAAAATTGTCGCGCGTTTCTCTGACGACGTGAACTCCGCCGACATGGGTGTGCCGGTGCATCAGGTCAAAGAGTTTTCGCCGCGCCTGAGCTTCGGTTGCTCCATCAGTTCGCCTGCGTATGTCGC
>JAYUAV010000039.1:0-11053 GCA_043741175.1 Verrucomicrobiota bacterium | reverse complement strand
CACGAGCTTTTCCCAGCCCATCGGTCTTGGCGCGACGTTTGATCCCGCGCTCGTCGAGCAGCTTTATACCATGACGGCGCACGAGACGCGGTTGCGCGGCGCGCATCATGCCCTGACGCCGGTCGTGGATGTGGCGCGCGATGCCCGTTGGGGACGCGTGGAGGAAACTTACGGCGAAGACCCGTTCCTCAACACGCAGCTCGGCTGCGCGGCGGTGCGCGGCTTTCAGGGCGATGCCACGTTCAAAGACAAGCGGCGCGTCATCGCCACGCTGAAACATTTCGCTGCGCACGGCCAGCCGGAGTCCGGCCAGAACTGTGCGCCGGTGAATGTCTCCGAGCGCGTGCTGCGCGAAACGTTTTTGCATCCGTTCCACGACTGTCTGAAGAAGGCGGGCGCGATCAGCGTGATGGCGAGCTACAACGAGATTGACGGCGTGCCGTCGCACGCGAGCAAATGGCTGCTGCGCGACGTGCTGCGGAAGGAGTGGGGCTTCAAAGGCTTTGTCGTCTCTGATTACTACGCGATTTGGGAACTTGGAAATCGCCCGGACTCGCACGGTCATCACGTCGCCAAGGACAAGAAAGAATCCTGCGTACTCGCGGTGAAAGCGGGCGTGAACATCGAGTTGCCCGAACCCGACTGCTATCTCCACCTCACCGAACTCGTCCGCAAAAAGGTTTTGCGCGAGGCCGAACTGGATGAACTCGTCGCGCCGATGTTGCTTTGGAAATTCAAGCTGGGCTTGTTCGACGATCCTTACGTTGACCCCGCCGAGGCTGACCGCATCGTTGGCTGCGCCGCCCATCGCGCGCTCGCATTGCAAGCCGCGCGCGAAACCATCACGTTGCTCAAGAATGAAAACGAGTTGCTCCCGCTCCAGGCCGACAAGCTAAAAACCATTGCCGTCATTGGACCGAATGCGGATCGCCCGCTGCTTGGCGGTTACAGCGGCGTGCCCAAACACAACGTCTCCGTGCTGGACGGCATCAAGGCAAAGCTTGGTGACCGTGTGCAGGTGTTGCACAGCGAAGGTTGCAAAATCACGCGCGGTGGTTCGTGGCAGCAGGATGAAGTTTTGCCCAGCGACCCGGCAGAAGATCGTCAGCAGATCGCCGAAGCGGTGGAAGTCGCGAAGCAGTCAGACGTGATCGTCCTCGCCATCGGCGGCAACGAACAGACTTCTCGCGAAGCGTGGTCGCTGAAACACATGGGCGACCGCACGAGCTTGGAATTGATCGGCCAACAAAACGAACTTGTCAGCGCGATGCTTGCGACCGGCAAGCCCGTCGTGGCACTCATCTTCAATGGCCGTCCGCTCGCGATCAACCACGTCGCGCAGAATGTTCCGGCGATTTTGGAGTGCTGGTATCTCGGTCAGGAATGTGGCCACGCCGTCGCGGATGTTTTGTTCGGCGACCACAATCCCGGCGGCAAGCTGCCGATCTCGATCCCGCGTTCCGTCGGCCAGTTGCCCGTGTTCTACAATCACAAACCCTCCGCGCGACGCGGCTTTCTGTGGGATGAAGCCACGCCGCTGTATCCGTTTGGTTTTGGTTTGAGCTACACGAAGTTCACGTTGAGCAACGTACGGCTCACAAAAAAGAAAATCGGCGTCAAAGGCGCAACGCAGGTTCTCGTGGACGTGACCAACACCGGCAAACGCGCTGGCACGGAAGTCGTGCAGATGTATGTGCGCGATCTCGTCAGCTCCGTCACGCGGCCCGTGAAGGAACTGAAAGGCTTCCAGAAAATCTCGCTCAAGCCACGCACGACCCAGACCGTCGCGCTCGACCTCACGCCGGAGTCGTTGGCGTTCTACGACGTGAACATGAAATATGTCGTCGAGCCGGGCGAGTTCGAGATCATGGTGGGCAACTCGTCGCGCGAGGCTGATTTGCAGAAAGTAATCCTCACCGTAACAAAATAATTTCAACCACGGATGGACACGGATAAGAAACTAGGAACTGATAGGGCGCGTCACTTCGTGTGCGCCGTCGTATGCCAGCCAAGGAGCGGCGCGCACGGAGTGACGCGCCCTACCATCGTTTTTGCCCATCCGTGTCCATCTGTGTCCATCCGTGGTTAAAAAATAAAATGACTACCCAAAAACTTCCCCTCATCGAAAAGGTTGGTTACAGCGCCGCCGACGCCGCTGCAAACTTCGTGTTCATGTCCATGATCCTGTTTCAGCTCAATTTCTACACGGACGTCATGGGACTGACCGCCAGTGCCGCCGCCGCGATTTTGTTGTGGCCGCGTTTGTGGGACGCCATTTTTGATCCGATCATGGGCGTGCTGGCCGACCGCACGCGCACGCGCTGGGGCAGATTCCGTCCGTGGATTTTGTGGACGATGATTCCTTGGGCCATCGTGATGGTGCTGGCTTACACCACGCCGAAAGGCTGGAGTACCGCGTCGTTGATCGCTTATGCGGGCATCACCAACACGCTGCTGATGACGCTCTACTCGATGAACAACATGCCCTACTCCGCGCTCGGCGGCGTGATGACGGCGGACTTGAACGAGCGCGCGAGCTTGAACTCGTATCGCTTCATCGCGGTCAACATCGCGCAGTTCATCGTCGGCGGATTCACGCTCCCGCTCGTCGCGAAGTTCGCCGCCACCCATGACCGCGCTTACGGCTGGCAGATGACCATGACCATTTGGGCAGTGCTATGTTTGATTCTGTTCGCCATCACATTCCTCACCACGCGCGAACGCATTCAACCCGTGGCCGAAGTGAAGTCCTCGCCGAAACAGGATTTCGCCGACCTGCTCAAGAATGTTCCGTGGCGTGTCATGGCGGTGATGACGCTGGTTCACTTCGCCATCCTCTCGTTCCGGGGTGGCGCGGCTTACAATTATTTCCATCACTACGCCGACAAAGCCGCGATGTTCGATTGGGTGCAACAACTCGGCCTCACCGCGCCCGCGCTCGCGCCGGACGCGCCCAAGCCCGGTGGCTTGCTCGAATGGCTCGGCTACGTGGTTCACGGCACGCGCGACAATCTCGCCGCCTCGAACGTGGCCGATGTGTTCAACAGCATCGTCAACATGATCGGCACGACCACGATCATCATCGTCATCATGCTCTCGGCGTCGTTCGCGCGACGCTTCGGCAAGAAGGCGGTCGCGATCTGGGGCTTTGGCCTCTCGGCGGTGAACGCGTTTACGCTCTATCTGCTCAAGCCCACCGACGTGAATGGCATGGTCATCCAGACCATCGTCGGCTCGATGGTTTATGCGCCGACCATTCCGCTCATCTGGGCGATCTACGCAGACGTGGCGGATTATTCGGAGTTGAAAACGGGTCGTCGTTTCACGGGAATGGTGTTCGCAAGCATCGGCTTCGCACTGAAATCGGGCCTCGCTCTCGGCTCGGCGGGCTTCCTCTGGATCATGGCGGGCTTTTTCAAATACGACACGCAACTGCCGAGCGCGCCTGACGCGGTGGCTGGTTATCGCGCAACGACGAGCATCGTGGTGGGAATTCTGTTCGCGATCTGCACGCTGCTGTTGCTAGCCTACCAATTGAACAAGCGCGCCACGATTGAAATGGCGGATGAACTCGCCGCGCGCCGGGCGACGGCGGCGAAGGCTTGATACCAAAAACTAGCGAACATGAAATCACCTTTAACCCTCATCATCGCCGCCGCGCTATTCGCCGGGACTGGCTGCGCCACGGCCCAGCCCGCACTCAAGGACGCGTTCGCCGGAAAATTTCTTATCGGCGCGGCGTTGAAGGAATCGCAGTTCACCAAGAAGAGTGGCGCGCAGAACGAGCTTATAAAATCACAGTTCAACTCCATCTCGCCAGAGAACGTGTTGAAGTGGGAGGCGGTGCATCCTGATCCCGACCGATACAACTTTGCTCCGGCGGATCACTACGTGGAGTTCGGCGAGAAGAACAACATGGTCGTCATCGGCCACACACTCGTCTGGCACAGTCAGACACCGAAGTGGGTGTTCGAGAATGCGTCCGGCAAACCGCTGGAGCGCGAGGCGTTGCTGAACCGCATGAGCAATCACATCCACGCCGTCGTCGGTCGCTACAAAGGCCGCATCAAAGGTTGGGACGTGGTGAACGAGGCGTTGAACGACGGCGGCACACTGCGCGAAACGCCGTGGTTGAAAATCATCGGTGAAGATTATCTGGTGAAGGCGTTTGAATTCGCGCACGCCGCCGACCCGGACGCGGAGTTTTATTACAACGATTACTCGCTGGAAAATCCGGCCAAGCGCAACGGCGCAATCAAGCTGGTGAAAAAACTTCAAGCGGCTGGCGTGAAGATCACCGGCATCGGCACACAGACTCACGCGAAAATGACCAGTCCCTCGCCGCAACTCGTGGACGACACGCTCACCGCCTTCGGCAAACTTGGCGTGAAGGTCATGGTCACCGAACTCGACGTGGACGTGTTGCCCGGCGCGGGGTCGAGTCAAAGCGCGGATGTCAGTTTACGAGCGGCCCAAAGTCCCGCGTTGAATCCCTACACAAACGGCCTGCCGGATTCCGTGCAGCAAGCCCTCGCCAAACGCTACGCTGAACTCTTCGCAGTTTTTGTGAAGCACAGCGATGTGGTGGAGCGCGTGACGTTCTGGGGCGTGACCGATGGAGATTCGTGGCTGAACGGCTGGCCTGTTTCCGGACGCACAAGCTATCCCCTGCTCTTCGACCGCGCCGGAAAACCAAAGCCTGCATTTGATGCGGTGATCAAAACGAAATAGTCGCGAACGACCCCGCACCACAACGCACTCAGGATTAACTCAACACCGCGCGCAAGTGTTGCAACTCCTCATCCACCTCCGCTGAATTCGCAACTGTCTCGGCGATCTGCGCGCGGAGCAGTTGTTGGAAGCGTTGGCGCAGACGCAACACGCCAGACTTGATGGCGTCCTCGGTTTTACCGAGTGCCTTTGCAGTCTCCGCGTAACTCGGACCTTCACGTCCGCTTTGTAAGTAGGGCTGAAGGCGGACATAAATCTCGCGTTTGCCTGCTGCGGAAAATTCCTTTTCCAGACTGCTGGCCGTTCGTTCCAGAACCGTCCGCGCCCAACTCAACTCAAACAGCGACTCTGGTGTTTGTGTGTCCTTCGGTTCGCACACGTAACGCTCCTCGCTCGTCTGTTCGTCGAGTGAAATCATCACGCGCCCGCCACCGCGTTTCTGCGCGGACAGACGGCGCGTTTCTGACGACACAAAATATTTCAGCGTGGCGAGCAGGAAGGAACGGAAGCGGCCTTTCTCCTGTTGCGCTTTTCCCATCACGCGATTCTCCAGCAGATACTCGAAGAAGGATTGCGCCCAATCCTGAGCGTCGTGCGGCGAATGACCGGAGCGTCGCAAGAACGCGTAGATCGGATACCAGTATTCCCGGCAAAGTGTTTCCAACGCATCGGCAGCCACGCGCGTGTGTTGATCTCCCGCACGCCCGACGAGACTCCAGCGCGTCGGCGGAAATTCCGGCGACCCGCCGCGCAACTCGTCATTCTTTGTTTCCGATTGGCTCATGGAATGGTTCAAGATTGGAATGAATCCTCTGACGGCAGCAAATCAAATCTGGCTTGGCACTGTCTTCAGGCGCATCTCAGTTTTTGGAAACAGCGGGGTTTCTTTCATTCACACCCGGATTCATTCGAGTGTTATGCGTGCGAAGAAGGTGAGAACGGTTTTAACCGTTTTCGGGTCGTGATGAAGTCCACGCCTCGGCCACGGTTATGGCTCGCCGCCGCCTTAAATCGGGCTGAAGCCCGGTGTTATTGAGAGACTCACAGAAACTGAGATGCACCCTTCTTCGTGGCTGATTGATGCAGCTCCCTATCTCAACAACCAGCCGATCATCGCAATCTGGCCGACGGTGATGCCTGCGATGGTCAACCAGACAAACGCCTCCCGCAACTTCAGGCCGCGTTGCCTTGTTTGACTCAAGCGAAAGGCGAGCCGCGCGGAGCCGGCGGTAATGATGTCGCCATTGCGGAGGCGAACGGTTTCAACGGGAGCTTGGTTCACCGAGAGGAGTGCGCCGGGATGAGCGGTGATTACGAAGCCTTCGCCGGATTTTAGTTCCACGCGAAGATGTTCATCCCACACGCCGTCTTCCTCGATCTGCAAATCATTTCCGGGCGCGCGTCCGATGCGGACAGGAAAACGGCGGGCATCCCAGAGGAAGCCCGCCTGTTTGCCGGAGAGTAGCTGGAGTTGCAACATCACCAAGGCTCGAATGGTCCGCGAGGTTGGACCTCAATCTTGTCTCCCGGGAAAACCGGAATATCAAGAGCTGGATTTTTGGCGGCTTTGACGCAGTTGACGTGTAACACTGTGCCGTCTTTGCGTGTGACAACGACATCCCGACGCTTTGCGAAATCAGTGAAGTCGCCAGCCGATGCAATGGCTTTCAGAACTGTAGTTGTGCCGAGATACTCTTGACGTCCTGATTGACGCACCTGGCCTTGAACGTAATAAATCTGCCGGTCGGTTTTGATGGTGACGGTGAGGCGTTTGTAAAACATGGGAACGTACGCGTCGTGGATTTCGCGCTGAAGTTCGCCGGTGGTTTTGCCTTCAGCCTTGATGGATTTGATGTGTTCCAGCGTGATGGTGCCGTCTTCCTTGATGGTCTCTTCGTGGGGCTTCAAGTCTTCCTGTCCGGAGAAGATGACAATCACATTATCGCCCTTGGCGAGTCTCATCGGGTCGTCTGCTAAACCCGCTGGCGAAGTCATTTCTTCCGCTTCGGCAACGACGGAGAATTTGATTTTGTCTGGACCGGGCGTCTGACAACCCGTGAGTGCGGTGGCAACGGCGAGCAATACGATGCCGAGTGCAATGTGAACTGTGTTTTTCAAAAATGCTTTCTTCATGAGCCAGTGATAAAGAGACAGTGGTCTCAGTACTTTTGTTTGATCTCGCCGTCGGATTTTTCGTCGGCGGACTTCTTGGGCTTGCCTTCGGCCACGGGTTCGGAGTCCTCGTTCTTGGCGTAGTAATCGTGATAGTAGCCGCTGTAGTAATAGTAGCTCTCGTCCTGGGACATGTTGATATTGTTGAGGACAATGCCAACGAGGTTGCCGCCGACTTTTTCGATGAGTTGCTTGGCCCTGATGTTCATCGGCTGCGGATAGCGGCGGTATTGGATGACTTGCACGGTCATGTCCACTTCACTGGCGAGAATGGAGGCATCGCTCACGCCCATGATCGGAGGTGAATCGAAGAACACAATGTCGTAACGCGCCTTGAGTTCGCCGATCAAATCCTTCATGTGATTCGAGCTGAGAATGCCTAGCGAGCTGCTTGGCAACTTGCCGCTCGCCAAGAAGTCCAGCGTGGGCAATGCCGTGGTCTGGATCACTTCGTCAAGCGTGTTCTGTTTGAGCAGATAGTTCGTGAGGCCGAGGTTGTTCGTCACCTTGAGCAACTTGTGCAATGTGGGACGGCGGAGATCGGAGTCCACGATCACCACGCGCTGACCGCTCTGGGCGAACACGGTGGCAAGGTTCAACACCGTGGTGGATTTACCTTCACCGGCACCGGCACTGACCACGGCGGTGGTGTTCAACTTGTCGTCCTTACGGGCGAACAACAGATTCGTGCGTAACACTCGGTAGGCTTCGGCGTGTGGACTTTCCGCGCCTTCTTCGATGAGCAAGCCGACGTTCTGCGGGATGACGCCTAGCACAGGGGATTGTAACGTGCGCTCCACGTCGTCAATCGTCTTCACGCTGGTGTCGAGGTATTCGATGAAGAACGCCAGACCCACGCCGACGACAAGTCCGATGACCACGCCGAGTATGATGTTGAGCGGCTTGTTGGGGCGGACGGCCTTGATGCTGGCCACGGCGCGCTCAATGATCACAACCTGCTCAGACGTGGGCAACTTGAGGTCAACTTCTTCGATATTTTTCTTGCGGGTGATCAGGCGGCGCAAGTCATTCAAATCTTCCAGCACACGCTTCTTATCGAAATACGGGCGGGTCTTTGTGAGTTTATCTTGGTCAATGACGCGAGCGTCTTCAACTGCTTTGACGATGCCATCCAGTTCGGATTTGGCCGTGGAGACCTGAGTGTCGAGTCCCTTCAAGATACCGCTGACGCGAGCATCAATCTTTTTGTTGAGCAGTTCGCGTTGTTCGTTGACGCCCGTGATCTGCGGATGTGCCGGGCCGAGGTCGTTGACCAAAGCCACATACTTCTGATCTGCGGTGTTGAGTTCGCTGATGAGAGATGAAAGTTCCGAATCAGGTTGGAAACCAGGGAGGACATCGCGGAGCGCGGTCAAGTCAATGGCACTTAATTTGTCGTACTGTTCCTTCTGTCTTTTGTAGAACAGTTCTTTTTCAAATTTACTCGATTGGTAACGCCGGAACTCTTCGCTTTCTGAAAGCATTACAGGAGCTGTGCCTGCGGTATCAATATCAGAAATCTTGTTTGTGACGCGGATGATATCGAGTTCTTCTTTTACCAAGGCAATTTTTTCATCTTCGATCTTGAGTTGATCCTCAAGTGCTTTTACACCACCCAATCCCAGTCGGCGGCCTTTTTCCAATCGCCATAGCTGGTACGTATCGGCAACCGCGTTAGCAATTTCTGCGGCTTCGTTGGGGTTCTCGGAGAAAACCTGGACGTCAATCAATGCGGTGTTCCGGCGGGGACGCAAATTGAGCCGGTTCTTGAGCAGTGCCATGGATTCCTGAGTCTTGTACTTATTTCCTTCGTTATATTTCTTGCCCCACTTGGTGTTCAGATCAAGCACATCCACAACCCTGCTCAGAATGGTTTCGGATTGGATGACTTCAAACTCTGTCTGGATGAAATAAGGATCGAAGGAGTTAAAACGCGCACTGTTCCCGTCCATTTCAGTGATGTCTGCGCCTGAGCGTTCAACCTTGAGCGTGGCAGTGCTGGCAAACTGTTCAGGCAGGATGAATGTGACGAGCGTGGCGGTGATGACCACGAGCATGAACACCGCGATGATGACGGTCTTGCGGATGCGGATGATCCGCCAGTAGTCAAGAAAGTGAAGTCGTGATTCCTGCTGCGGCTGCTGTTTTAACGGGTCCATAGTTCAAAAAAATAGGGGCCAGTGATACAACCCGGCCCCTGACTGAAAAGCATACGATGCTTAGTATTTTGCTGTCACACCAACATAGAATTTGTTGCGGCTGAAATCACGACCGGCGATATCACTGCTCAAATCATCAAAGTTATAGCCAATGTTGCCTTCGAGATTGGGATTGAATTCATAGGCCAGTCCGAGGGTCAAGAGCAGGAAATTTTCTTTACTGCCATTGGCTGAACCACCGTTAAATTTGGCACTTTGGTAACGAACCGATCCAGACCCCCTCAGGTGCTGGGCAATCTCGTGGCTTACCAAGCTATAGACAGAAGCAGTTTCGGTGTCATGAACGAAATCAGTCCCGTTATTCGCCGCAACAACATCAGACACGCTGCGGTTGTAGGAGAATCCAAATTCGAGCTTGGTTTGAGTTTGATATTGATAGGTCAAACTGCTTTGAACCCAAGGACTCCACTTGGTTTTGCTGGCCGAATCATTAGGGAACTCGATACGCTGTCCGCCAATAAGAAACGACCCGGAAAATTGAGAACTAAATTCGTGTTGAACGCCGCCATTAATGATCAGACTCCGACTATCTCGCCGTTCAGCCAAAATAGGAAAGATCGGGTCTATGAAATCAGTGCTGGAATGTTCAGTGCGTCCGATGACAACGCCCAACAACCCCACCGTTTGCTGGCTGAGTGTCCATTGAGAATTTAGTGCCACCGCGTGCTCCATGCGATCCAGTCTGGATGACAGGCTTGCACGACCTTGATCTTCATAGTCCACGATGGTGTTGTCATACGACGCGCCCAACCCAAGCAATGTTGTGGCCTGAACCTTGCCCCCCACACTGGCAGTGTTGCGGTAGTTATTCCCGGAGATGCGTTGAGGAGTAGAGATTGTCCCACCCTGACTGAGGATATCCGGCTCTTGGCCGACGACGAATTGTTCACTCGCGTTCATCCGAACGCGCTCACTGAATGCGTGCGTCGCCGTCAGGTTAAATTGATGCGTAAAATCAGAATGGTCAGATGTTCCGTTGAGTGCCTTCTCATAATACCGCGCCATGAAATCATAGCCGACATTGAAAGAGCTTTGGTCGCCTGCCACACCAAAATCAATTGATGGGTTGACCTCTACACCGGTGGACGACTGCTTGTTCGCGCCCGACTGCGAGTTGAAATTGTCATCGTAGAAACCACGCAGCGACGCGGACATGCTCCATGCCTTTTTGGTCTGCTGGGCGTTGAGCGCTCCTGTCTCAACGGCATGCACCACACTGCTTCCCAGCGCAATTATCCCGACGGAGACGACTAATTTATTCATAGATATAGATTTGGTTGTTACAACCCGCAGACGACGTTCGGGGAGAGGTTTAAGAAACTTCTCAAAAACTGTCAAACAAATGTTCATTTTTTTCCGCGCCATGTCATTCAATTTCGCCTGCTTATTTCAATAGCTTTCAACTGCGTGCTTGATTCAAAGACAGCTTCAATGATGGTTCGTTCAATCGTCGCGCCACACTCTCTGAGTGTCCGCACTCAACGCACCGGGATGACGAGACTTTCTCCCACGCGCAACCGGCGCGGGTTCAACGCCGGATTCGCCGTGAGCAACGATTCAAGCCTTACATTATATCTGCGCGCGATGGATGACGGTGTGTCGCCAGCGAGTATGCGATGCTGACGTTGAGTCGTGGTGGTGGAAGCAACCTGTCTCGTCACGCCGGGCGGCGAAGTCTGCGGGGTTGTGCGCGTTTGCACGGGCTGAACCGGCGAATTCGTGCGGGCGGTCTGCGGACTGACGACCAAACGATTCGCTGCCGACGAAGCGGTGACAGTGCGAGTCTTCAGACCATCCAACTCCTCACTCAAGCGGCGGTTTTCTTCCACGACTTGTTCCAATTGCTTCTGCAATTCATTGGATGCAGGCATGGGCAAAACTCCCTTCGCCAAATCTTGCTTCAAGCGGAAGATGTGTTCTTTAATCGTCTC
>JAYUAV010000038.1:0-2123 GCA_043741175.1 Verrucomicrobiota bacterium | reverse complement strand
TGGGTGGCGATGAAGCAGAAGAATCTGAATCTGCTCATCGGCAATTCCAGCGTGGCGCACATGGGCATGATCTTCCTCGGCATCGCGAGCCTGAACCTCATCGGCGTGACCGGCGCGGTGGTAATCATGATCGCGCATGGCTTCCTCGCGGCGCTGACGTTCGGCTTGAGCGGCTACATCTACAACCAGACCGGCACGCTGGAAATGGGCGAACTCGGCGGCCTGGCGAAGAAACTGCGCTTCATCGGTGTGGCGTTCGTGATGGCGGCGATGGCGGGCTGCGGCTTACCCGGCTTTCTGAATTTTGTAGGTGAGGTTTCGGTGTTCTTTGGTGCGTGGCAAGTTCCGGCGTTGCGCACGGTGACGGTGCTGGCGGTGTGGGGCGCGTTGATTATTGGCGCGGTTTATATGCTACGGGCGGTGCGGGCGGTGATGCATGGGCCAGCGCAGGACGATAAGACTTATGCGACGAATGTGACGGATGCCAACCTCTGGCGGAAGATGCCGTACGCGCTGCTCATTGCGAGCTTGTTGGTGTTTGGTTTTTTTCCGCGTCTGCTGACTGACAAAATCAAGCCGGTGACGGAGCAGATTGTGAACATGGCGACGGGGAAGCCCGCAACGCCTGTGGTACCCGCAGCGGTCGTGATGGTGGAAAGCAAATGAATCTTTCTTTAATGTCGTTGGAAATCTCGGTGGTGGCACTCGGCATCGTGGTGCTACTGGCGGATTTATGGTTGCCAGCAGAGCGCAAGCGCGCCTTGGGCTATGCAGCGGCGGCAGCGCTGGGGGTGTTGTTCTTGAACACATTCACCAAAAATTGCAGTTGTGAACTGGAAGGCACTGCATTTGGCGGGATGTTTATGCAGGACGCTTTGGCGGTGTTTTTTAAGCGCTTCTTTCTCCTCGCTGCAACCCTTGTATTGATTCTTGCAGTAGAGTTTTCGGATCGGATTGCGGCGGGCATCTCGGAATATTACTCGCTGATCGTGTTTGCATTGGCGGGGATGTTGTTCGCTGCATCATCAAACGACTTCACGATGTTGTTCGTTTCCATTGAACTCATCACGATCACGTTCTATGTGCTGACGAGTTTCACGCGCGGCAAGGTGGCGGCGCTGGAGGCAGGCGTGAAGTATCTGATTCTCGGCGCCTTGTCGTCGGCCTTCATGATTTACGGCATCGCGCTGGTTTGGGGAACGACCGGTAAGTTCAACTTCAACGAACTCGCCGCAGTCTCGGCGCAATTTGCCGACAACAAACTCTTCCTGTTCGGGGTGCTGTTCATTCTCGTAGGGTTAGGTTTCAAGATCGCTGCGTTCCCGTTTCAGATGTGGACGCCGGATGTTTATCAAGGTGCGCCTACGCCAACGGCTGCCTTTCTCGCAGTCGGATCAAAGGCGGCAGGGTTCGTTCTGCTCCTGCGATTCCTGTTCACCGCCATCCCGAGCGTGACGGCACATTGGGACAAATTGCTCATCATTGTTTCGGCGATCACAATCCTCTACGGAAATCTCTGCGCGATTCCGCAGCGAAACTTGAAACGTCTGCTGGGCTATTCGAGCATCGCGCACGCTGGATATTTGCTGCTGGGCGTAGCCGCGCTGACTGGCGCGGGACAGGCGGCAGTGCTTTATTATCTGGGCGGTTATTTGTTCACGACACTGGCGGCTTTTGCGGTCATCGCCATCGTTATGCGACATCTGGACAGCGAAGACATCGGCGGCTTGGCAGGCTTGCATCAACGCTCACCATTGCTGGCGGCCACGCTGACGCTGGCGATGGTTTCATTGGCGGGCATTCCACCGCTCGCCGGGTTCTTCGGAAAATTTTTATTGCTCAAGGCCATCATCGAGCGCGGCGCGACGAATCCCGGTTACTATTGCCTCGCGTTCGTGGCACTCGTGGGCGTCGTGATCTCGATGTATTACTACTTCGGCGTGGTGCGTGCGATCTACTTCAGCAAGGAATCCGCAGATGCGCCGCCCATCACGATGTCATTGCCTGCCAAATTCGTGATCGTCGTCTGTCTGGCGGGAATGTTCTACCTCGGACTGTTTCCAACGAAGATGCTCACGCTTGCGAACGAGGCGACTGTGGCACTCGGCTTGATCCCGCGCTGA
>JAYUAV010000037.1:0-10113 GCA_043741175.1 Verrucomicrobiota bacterium | reverse complement strand
GTGTGGCAGCACCCGCCTCCACCAACCCATAAGCCGGTCGCAGACCGGCGCTCCAACCGCGCGGAATTTCCGAAAGGCATTGGACTTTAATCACACCCGATCCAATTCATACCTCCATTGAGGTATAGGGCAAACCGTTTGGCACTGATAGAATAAGGTCATAATCAAGTTTCGTCACAGCCCGCGCGTGCCCAGTCCGCGATCTATTAAATGAACAAATTGAATTTCCCGAAGCAGCAGCATACGAATCAGTGGTGTGACGTTGCTGCGGGTCGGTTCACTTCTGCAAGCGCGCGAACGTCGGGCTTCACACTCATAGAATTGCTGGTGGTGATTGCCATCATCGCGATCCTTGCGGCGATGCTGTTGCCTGCGTTGGCCAAAGCAAAAATCAAGGCACAGGGACTGAGCTGCATGAACAACACCAAGCAAATCACGTTGGCTTGGATCATGTGGACTGGAGACAATAACGATGAACTGTTGGACTCACGGTCGTGGGTGGGCGGCGATGTCTCAGATCCTGGAAGTTTGGACTTTGTTGATGTGCAGGGCATCACCATCGGAAATCATCTCCCCGCCAGTCCTCTGTATTCCAACCTTGGTAAAAATGTCAAAGTGTACAAGTGTCCCGGCGACACGCGGGTCAGCACCCTCGCACCGAGGTTCGTGGGTACTCCGGTGTGCCGCAGTGTGGCCATGAACAGTTGGTTCGGGTACCACTGGGCAAAAGCCAGTCCTGCTGATCCTGATACTTACTACGTTTTCAAAAAGACCAGCGATCTCAGACGGCCCGGACCCTCGAACACATTTGTGTTTCTTGACGAGAGCAAGAACAGCATCAATGACGGGTTCTTCGCCGTGCCCATGGATACTTACGATCCCAATAACATGCCCGGCAAGGTGTTTGTGGACGTGCCCGCCACCTACCACAACAAAGCTGGCAGCTTCTCATTTGCGGACGGGCACTCGGAGATTCACAAGTGGAAGGATGATCGAACCATCACGGTACCCATCTTCGGGTCTTCACCTAACAATGTTGATTTGGATTGGATACAGTCCAAGTCCACTGCAAAGATTGACCGGGCGACCCGTTGAACCATCAGTGTTACCACCTATGAATTGGACATCTTCCCACTCGCGAGTCGGCAAGCAAGGTTTCACCTTGATCGAACTGCTCGTGGTCATCGCCATCATCGCGATTCTGGCGGCGATGCTGTTGCCTGCATTGGGCAAGGCCAAGCTCAAAGCGACGATGGCCGTTTGCGCCAGCAACCAGAAACAGATCATTTTGGCTTGGGTCATGTATGCTGGCGATAACGGGGAGAAGTTGTTGCCCAGCCCATCGGGGGGTGGTTGGTATGATCCGGCTAACCTTGGTGCGGTTTTGCCGAACCAGACTGATGTGGCGGAAAAGCTGACCATCGCACAAATCCAAAAATCTCTCATCTTCTCAAACGCGAAAAACGCCGGAGTCTTCCACTGTCCGGGTGACATGCGTTATAGAAACTTGAAAGTGGGTAGTGGATGGGCTTACGAAAGCTATTCCAAGACGGACGGCATGAATGGCAGTGGCTGGACTGGAACTCCATTCACCAAGCTCACGAGCTTGAATGCCCCTGTGTCGTCGGCTGTTTTTATTGAAGAGGCTGACCCACGCGGTTTCCAAAACGGCACATGGGTGATGGATCGCGCCGGATGGGTGGACCCGTTCGCGATTTTTCATGGCGCGGTCAGCACGATTTCTTTTGCTGATGGTCACGCCGAGTCGCACAAATGGTTGGATACACAAACCATCAAAGCTGCGAGGGACTCATCGAATGGAATCGGCAGTTTCTTTTGGCCCGGAGGCGGGGAAGGCACACGCAACCTGGATTTTTACTGGATGTGGGACAAGTATCGGTTTCAAGGCTGGACACAGCTCCGGTAATGGGAGTTCACTATGTTTGTACGGGGCAGCAGGTTGGAATTCATTCTGGCAGCGACTACAAACAAATGAAAATCAGAGCGCGCAGCGTCTTATTTGTGATCGGATTGTTGATGGCTCGTGCAGTCCTTGCCGTCCCACCCGCCTTGTTGGAGACGGAGAATCCGAAATCACAATTCACCTTTTCGCAGGAGGCTTCGCCGCCGGATGAAGCACTGACGCTTTGGTATCGTCGGCCCGCCACCAAGTGGGAGACCGAAGCGTTGCCCGTGGGCAACGGTCGGCTCGCGGCCATGGTCTTCGGCGGCATTGACCACGAACGGATTCAATTCAACGAGGAATCCGTCTGGGACGGCGTGCCGGGAGAATCCACCAACTCGCAGGCGTTGATCGCGCTGCCGGAAGTCCGCCGCTTGCTGTTCGAGGGTAAGAATGAGGAAGCGACCAAACTTGCCGGCGACCAAATGATGGGGAATCCGTCGCGCGTGAAGTCGTATCAGACCTTGGGCGACTTGGTGCTGGAACTTCCTGCGGCGACTGCGGTGACGGGTTATCGTCGCGATCTCAATTTGGATACGGGCGTGGCGCGGGTGAGTTATGGCGTGGACGGAGTTCAGTTCACGCGGGAAGTTTTTGCGAGCGCGCCGGATCAAGTCATCGTGATCCACCTCAAAGCCGATCGGCGTGGGAAGATAAACTTTACCGCCAAGTTAAAACGCATGGGCGCAACCACTGTGGCGGTGTCACCGAATCGTTTGGCCATGCGCGGCCAGCTCGGTTTGAAATACGAGGCGCAGCTTCAGGCTGAAGTGAGTGGTGGCCGCGTGAGCGCAAAGGATGGCGAATTAAAAATCGAGAACGCCAACGAAGCCACGCTCCTGCTGGTGGGCGCGACGAGTTACAAGAATGCGAATGACATTTCCGGCGACGCAACGGCTCGTTGTGAAACCGCGTTGAAGTCCGCAGCGAAGAAATCTTTTCGCCAACTCCTCTCCGCCCATATCGCGGATCATCAAGAATTGTTTCGGCGCGTGAAGCTTGATCTGGGCGCGACCGAGGCCGTCAAGCAGCCGACCGACGAGCGTTTGAAAGCCGTGCGCGAAGGTGCGACCGATCCGCAGTTGGTGACGATGTATTTCCAGTTCGGTCGTTACTTGCTCATGGGCAGTTCGCGTCCCGGCAGTCTTCCAGCAAATCTACAAGGCAAGTGGTGTCAGCATTACAACGCGCCGTGGAACAGCGATTATCACTTCAACATCAACCTCCAGATGAATTACTGGCCGGCGGAGGTTTGCAATCTCGCGGAGTGTCACACGCCGCTGTTTGATTATCTGGAGAGCCTCGTCCCGTTTGGCGAGAAGACCGCCAAGGTGCATTACGGTGCGCGCGGCTGGGTGGTGCATCATCTCTCGGACATCTTTGGATTCACGCCGCCAGCGGATGGCGTTCACGGCGTCTGGCCGGTCGGCGCGGCCTGGACGACGCGCGATCTCATGGAGCATTACCGCTTCAACGGCGACCGGGAATATCTGGCCAAGCACGGCTATCCGATGTTGAAAGGCGCGGCGCAGTTCATCTTGGATTTTCTCGTTGAAGCTCCGCCCGGAACTCCCGTCGCGGGCAAGCTCGTGACCAATCCTTCGCACTCGCCGGAGAATGGTTTTAAGAAATCCGACGGCACGACGTCCGGTTTCACTTACGCGGCCACGATGGATTTGGGAATCATCCATGACTTGTTCATGAACGTTATCGAAGCGAATCGCGCGCTTGGGCCGGATGGAAAATTCGACACGGAGTTCCGCCGCGAAGTGGAAGCCGCATTGCAAAAACTTGCGCCGCTGCAAATCAGCCCCAAGAACGGCCGTCTGCAGGAATGGGTGGACGATTACGAAGATACTGATCCGCATCATCGCCACACGTCGCATCTGTTCGCCCTGCATCCCGGACAACAAATCGCCCGCACGCAGACGCCGGAGTTGTTCGAGGCGGCGAAGAAATCGCTGCTCATCCGCGGCGACGGCGGCACGGGCTGGAGCATGGCGTGGAAGGTTAATTTCTGGGCGCGCTTTCAGGACGGCGACCACGCGTATCTGATGTTGAGCAACCTGCTGAAGAAGGGAACGCTCCCCAATCTGTTCGACACGCATCCGCCGTTTCAAATTGATGGCAACTTCGGCGCGACCGCCGCGATTGCCGAAATGCTGGTGCAAAGTCAGGCCGGGGAAATCCAATTTCTACCCGCCTTGCCGACAGCGTGGCCGACCGGCTCGGTCAAAGGCTTGCGTGCGCGCGGAGGATTTGAAGTGGACATCAATTGGAAGGACGGAAAACTCACCCGGGCTGTCATCCGTTCCCTGAATGGAAATCCGCTGCGCCTGCGTTGTGGAACGCAAACCCGCGACGTGACTCTGGCAAACGGAAAAACTTTCCGCTGGGATGGGAAATGAATTTTGACTGAACCATGCAACTCAAACATAAGAGTCAGTTACGGAGTGTGCCCGTCCCCGGGCACAGCAACATCCAACAACCCAGCGTTGACTCACTTTTCGGTGGCGTCTTGCTTTGCCGCATTGCTGCCCGAAAGCTTTCGGGGCACGTCCGTCCCAGCGTTTTCAAACAGAGTCTAATTAAATCGCGGACGAACTTAACCGAAGAACCAAACTCACCATGAAAAATCAAAACATTACTCCGATCAGTCGCCGGAAATTTATCTACACCACGGGCATGAGCATTGCGCTCTTCAACATTCTTCCGGGTTGCGCGACGAGCGGGGGCAGGAAGCTGTCGCTCAACGACAAGGTGAACGTCGCGGGCATCGGCATTGGCAGTCGCGGTGGCGCGGATGTGGATGAAGTCGCCGGGCTGGGTCACAACATGGTTGCGCTTTGCGACGTGGATGAAAACTACGCCGCCAAGCAGTTCGCAAAATATCCTAACGCGAAACGCTTCACCGACTACCGCGTGATGCTCGACAAGATGGGCAAAGAGATTGACGGGGTCATCATCGGCACGCCGGATCACACACATGCGGTCATTGCGATGGAGGCGATGCGGCGCGGAAAGCATGTCTATTGCGAGAAGCCGCTCGCGCACACGGTGCATGAAGTTCGCAAGCTCATGTCTGCTGCCGACAAATACAAAGTGGTCACGCAGCTCGGCAATCAAGGTCATTCCAGCGATTCCATCCGGCGCGTTTGCGAATGGGTTTGGGCGGGCGCGATTGGTCAGGTTCACACCATCCACGCCGGCACAGGTGCGTTTCCGAACATCTATTGTCAGATTCCCAACTTGGGGAAACTGAGCGAACACCATGACGTTCCCAAGGGGTTGAACTATGATCTCTGGCTGGGGCCGGTGGCGAATCAACCTTACTCCCCGCTGTGGGTTCCGTGGAATTGGCGCGGGTGGATGCAATTTGGCGGCGGCGCGATTGGCGATTGGATTTGTCACGTCTTCGATCCGTCGTTCTGGGCGCTCGATCTTACCGCGCCGACGACCATTCATGCTGAGGTGAGCGACTATGACGTTGCCAAGCACGGCATGACTTATCCTTCCGGCACCAAGATCACCTTTGAGTTTGCGGCCAAGAAAAACCGTGGCCCGGTAAAACTGGTCTGGCACGACGGCACGACGATGATTCCGCGACCTGCGGAATTCACGGCGGACGAAAAAGTTCCCGGCACTGGCGCAATCATGTTTGGTGAGAAGGGCATGATTGTCCACGGATCGCACGGAGGCGGCGGCTGCCATCTGTTGCCGGACGAACTCATGGAACAAAACTCCGGCAAGCTTGCACCCGCAGAAAAAATCACGCGCGTCAAAGGCCACGGTTGGGACTGGGCGGAAGCGATCCGAGCTGGACGCAAAGCCGGCTCCAATTTCGGATACGGCGGGCCGCTGACACAGGTGGGATTGCTCGGTCTGATCGCGCTGCGTTTTCCGGGTCAAACCCTGAACTGGAATGACGCGGCGATGCGCTTCACAAACAACGATGCGGCCAATGCGTTCGTTGTTTCGGAATATCGTTCTGGTTGGAAACTTTGAGTCCCGGCGGAGTGAAGTTTCGGACGGACTGCGAGCAGTCCCTCGCTCCGGGGAAGGTCGCATCTTGCTTCGGGTGCGGGCGGGACTAGACTCGGCTTATGATCCAACGGACGCGCAGCAAAATACATTGCCTGTGGCTCGTGAGCTTTCTTCTGATGCTCGCGGTCATGGCGCAGGGTGCTGTCACCAACACCGAATGGTCGGCTCGCGCCTGGCAGTCGGACGAAGGATTGCCGGATAACAACGTGGTGGAGATCACCCAGGCGGGCGACGGGTTTTTGTGGGTGGCGACCCGTTCTGGTCTGGCGCGATTCGACGGCGTCCGGTTTCGGGAATTTGCGGCGGTAACTGCGGTGGGCACGCCGACTGCCCTGCTTCAAGCGATGCTCTTGGATCGGAGCAACCGGTTATGGGTGGCGAAGGATCGCGGGGTTTTGGTTTGCGTGGATCGCGGGCGCACGACTGCATTGACTCCGACAAACGGTCTGCCTGTTCTCCCCGTGAGAATGATCGTGGAAGATCGCGAAGGGGCGTTGTGGATTTCCTACTTGGACGCCGGCGGTGTCATCCGCATTTCTGACGGTCGGGTGCAGAACTTCACGTCGCAGGATGGCCTGCCCGGAGGCAGCACCTGCCAGTTGGCGAGTGACCGGAACGGACAAATCTGGTTCGCGCAAGGCGGACAGGTTGGCGTTTTTCGCGATGGAAAATTTGTCACCTTGCAACAATTGCAGGGGCAGCGAATCGCGGCGGCGCGATCTGGCGGCATTTGGATTTACAGCCTGACGCAACAGCAACTTTTCAAGTACTTGGAGGGCAGCGATCCGGTGAAGCTGGGCCGTCTGCCGGTGAATCGCCCGAACGCGGACGTGACTGTGCTTTTCGAGGATCGCGCCGGGGCAGTCTGGATCGGAACGCGGCAAAACGGATTGTTTCGCTACGACGGATCGAGGTTCACGCATTTGAAAACGTCTCATTCCGAAATCCGCAGCATCACGGAAGATCAGGAAGGCAATTTATGGGTGGGCACGGAAGGCGGGGGACTGAATCGTATCCAATCGCGATCATTGGAACTGGTGGACGTAGGTTCAGGAGTTTCTTCTGAAGCCGTTCGCTCTGTTTGTCAGGACACAGCGGGCGGGTTGTGGGCGGTGGCTGCCAGTGGTGCGGTGTTGCAGAATCAAGGTGACGGTTGGACGAATGTGGCAGCCATCAATCGAGGTCCGATTTCGTACGCGCAATGCGTCGCCGCAAATCCATTCGGCGGTGTCTGGATCGGCACACAGTATCGAGGATTGTTTTCCTGGCGCGATGGTATCACGGCAAACTTCACCAAGACCAACGGGCTGGCGGGACAAGCGGTGCGTTCACTGCTGACGACTCCGTCCGGCGACGTTTGGATCGGAACAGAATCCACCAACTCCCTGCAACGACTGCGCGAGGGGAAGCTGCAAACATTTGAACTTCCAGCCGGGAGCGGTTTCATCACGGCCATGAGCCTAGATGCTTCGGGTGTTTTTTGGGCGGGAACTTCTGATGGATTGTTGCTGCGGTGCGAACACGATGTGCTGATTGAGGAGACGGCGAACACGCTCGCGCCGCCGGAGTCTATCCGAAGTTTGTGCGCGACCTCGGACGGCAGTCTCTGGATTGGTTACGGAGGTCGTGGCTTGGGCAGATTGAAAGGTGAGGAATTTATCCGGTTCGGCACGGAGCAAGGGTTGCATGATGATTACATCTCGCACATCGCCGCCGACACGCAGGGTCGTCTCTGGTTCGCGGGCAATCAGGGAATTTTTCATGTGAATCAAACCGAGTTCGATGCCGTGGCAACGGGACAGAGTGCGCGGCTGCGTTCAGTCGTTTATGGAATTGATGAAGGGTTGCCCAGTCTTCAGGCCAACCACGGTTATTGTCCCGGCGCGCTGCTCACCACGAATGGACATCTGCTGATTCCGACGTTGACCGGTCTGGCCAGCGTGAATGTTGGCAACCTCAGATCTAACTTGAAACAGCCGCTGGTGTTGATCACCCGCGTGGTGGTGGATGGACGTTTGGTGGCCGCGTATGAAGTCGGCGACACGGCGGGCGGCGCGGTTGCTTCCGGCACTGTTGACCTAGGGCGGACGAATGCTGAGTTACGATTGCAGCCGGATCATCAACGGGTGGAGATTGAATTCACCGCGCTGAGTTTTACTGCGCCCAGAAATGTTTCGTTCAAATACAAACTTGAAGGACTGGATCGGGACTGGGTGGAAGTCGGCACCAAGCGGGAGGTTTCCTACACCCACATCCTTGCTGGCGATTACACATTCCGCGTCAAAGCGTGCAACGAGTGGGGGCTGTGGACTGATCACGGCGCGCAATTCTCCCTCAAAGTCCTTCCCTATTATTGGCAGACCTGGACGTTCCGCATCGCGGCGACGCTCGCTGCATGTGCGATTGTTGCTGGGTCGGTGGCGTGGGGCGTGCGGCTTCGACACCGGCGGCGGATTGAACAATTGGAGCGGCAGCGCGCCATGGATCGGGAGCGGGCGCGCATCGCACAGGACTTGCACGATGATCTCGGCTCCGGTCTCACGGAGATCAGTTTCGGAAGCGAGTTCGCCCAGGACCCGATGTTGGGATTGGAAGAGACGCGCCAACACACTCGCGAGATTGGCGACCGGGCGCGGGAATTGGTCGCCGCGCTGGATGAAATCGTCTGGGCCGTGAACCCCAAGAATGACACGGTGGCGTCGCTGGCCAGCTATTTGTGTCAGTATGCCGAACGGTTTCTCAAAACCACGCGACTGCGGTTGCGGCTCAAGGTCGCCCGTGATTTGCCCGCATCTCCGCTCAATGCTGACGAGCGTCACAACCTGTTCCTCGCCTCCAAGGAAGCGCTGCACAACGTCGTTCAGCACGCCAAAGCGACGGATGTTCAACTGACGATTGAAGTGGAGGACGACGAACTCACGGTCATCGTCGGTGACAACGGCTGCGGATTTGATCCCAACACAGCGCAGAACGAGGCAGACGGTTTGGGTAACATGCGGCGACGGCTGGAGCGGATTGGCGGAAGCTACGAACTGGTCACGCTCGCGGGAAAAGGGACGACGGCGACGTTCAAGTGTCCGCTGTTAATCTTTTCAGGCGCGGTCAGGCGGGCAGAGGAGTAATCCCTTCGAGGTATTGCGGACAGTTTCCTTCTGATCGAAAATTCCAGCGTGCGAGCGGCATAGGAATTTATGTTTCAGACCGGAAATTTTTTGGATATTGAAGAGGATGTGAAAAGCAAGTCACACGTTGCGCGGACTCATTCGGCTGGACCGGACATCAAGGTCGCGTTGGTGGAGGATAGCGAGCAATTGCGGCGGCAGTTCAAACACATGTTGACCCGTGCGCCGGGGTTCAAATGCGTCTGCGATTGCGCCAGTGCCGAAGAAGCGATTCAGAAAATTCCCGCCGCCGCCCCCGAAGTCGTCCTGATGGACATCAACCTCCCCGGCATCTCCGGCATCGGCTGCACTGCCAGACTGAAACAGCAGATGCCCGCATTGCAGGTCATCATGCTGACGGTTTACGAGGACGGTGACAGCATCTTCAATGCGCTCAAGGCGGGTGCGTGCGGATACTTGTTGAAGCGTTCTTCGCCCACCGAAATCTTGGATGCCGTGTCCTCGGTGCGTCAGGGCGGGGTGCCGATGACGGGCGAGATCGCCCGCAAAGTGATCATGACCTTTCAAGCTCCCGTCGTGGGAACTGGGGAAGTCGTCACCCTTTCAACGCGCGAACAGGAAATCCTGGAGCTGCTCTCCCAAGGCTTGTTGAACAAGGAAATCGCCGACAAACTTTCCATCAGCTACCACACGGTCAAAGTTCACTTGAAGCACGTCTATGACAAACTCCACGTCCGTTCCCGCGCCGAGGCGATGTTGAAGTTCATGAGCGACAAGGCGGGATCAGGAAGTTCCCCGCAATCATCTCTTCCGAAAGCCGCAATTCGGCCACGCTGAATCGGCGCGATTGCAATCGCTTCCGCTGATCGCTTCTTCTCGCAAGAGTCAACTCGCATACGGGTGCGACCCGAAGTGGCGGTCACACTTTGGAGTGCGGAGACTTGTCTCCGCTTTCGTTGCCTGAGCGACTTGTCGCTCAGGCAG
>JAYUAV010000036.1:0-16163 GCA_043741175.1 Verrucomicrobiota bacterium | reverse complement strand
CCGATCTGGTAGAGCGTCTCGTTCGCAATGAGAAGGTCAGGAGTTCGAGCCTCCTAGGCTCCACCAGCCTTCGCTTGAAGCGCAGCAGAGAGCGAGGCTGCCGTGCCGAAGTGAAACGTAGGCGGGCCACATTTTAATCCCTTTGATCAACCGCTCCGAGCTACGGCTCGGCAAGCCAGCCTTCGGAACCCCCGATGAGTTTTCACTACGTCCATATTTTGCAAAGCGAATCTAACTCAGAACAGTTTTACGTCGGCTACACTCAAGATTTGAAAGCGCGGCTCAACAAACATAGCTTAGGTGGTGTACCGCACACAGCCAAGACTCGTCCGTGGCGCATCAAGACCGCCATTGCCTTCACTGACGAAATTCAAGCCCACGCTTTCGAGCGTTATCTCAAAACGGCATCGGGACGAGCCTTTGCCAAAAAACGCCTTTGACTACCATGCCTCCGCAAACCTCTCCGTGGAAAATGTTCCTTCTCGTCGGCCTAGTCACTCTGATCGGTTACGCCGCCGTGTTCTCGTGGATGGAAAACAACCGCCACAAAGACGGCCATGGGAAGTTACCTTTACGCAAGTGAGCAACTCCCCTGCTCTGCTCGTGAGTCACGCGAAGCTGGGGTTGACCAATATCACAATCGTTTTCCCAGACGCCATCGCCACGAACCACACACCGCAAACCATCCGCTTCGAGCATGGTCGCGTTGCGCCATTCGATCTGCCGTTTGGCAAATGCGTTTTCCTCGACACGCTCTTTCTGCCCGGCACGGTGACGATGGATGCGTTCGGGCATTTGATACAAGTGATGCCACGCACGCTGACGATTGATCGCTCGGAACACGCGTGGTTGTCCGGCGAGAAAATCCTTTTGACCAATCGCCCACCCGCTACACTCGCGCCCAACTGATATGTTGCTGGTCTTAGACAACTACGATTCGTTCACCTACAACATCGTGCAGTATCTCGGCGAGATGAACGTCGAGATGCAGATCGTGCGAAACGATCAGATCACGGTGGAACAAGTGCGCGCCCTCAAACCTGAGCGACTACTCGTCTCGCCCGGGCCGTGTTCACCCAATGAAGCCGGGCTTTCCAACGACATCTTGCGCGAATTCGGGCCGAAAATTCCGACGCTCGGTGTTTGCCTCGGTCATCAGTGCATCGGCCACGTCTTCGGCGCAAAAGTCATCGTGAACTACCGGATGATGCACGGGAAAACTTCGTTGATTAAACATAACGGCAAAGATTTGTTCGCTGGGATGCCCAATCCTTTTCCCGCCACGCGCTATCACTCCCTCGTCATCCAGCGCGATTCCATGCCCGACTGTCTGGAGATTACCGCCGAGACGGAGGAAGGCGAGATCATGGGAGTGAAGCACAAACAATTTCCGGTCTGGGGCGTGCAATTCCATCCCGAAAGCATCCTAACGGAGAGCGGACGGATGATCTTCCAAAACTTTTTGAAACTGAAGTAGCGTCAGGCATCTCTGCCTGACGCAGAGGGCGAGCATCCCTGCCGCCCGGATAGAACCCTGAATTGCGAGAGACGCTTGGAAATTTCATACGCTAAAAAATACGTGAAGTTTTTCCCGCCAGGCTAGAAGCCCGGCTCTACGGCAGGCAAAGATGCCTGCTGCTAAAATCACTCGCGTCCGGCATTCCAATTCCGAGTCCGGCTACCAACTCACCTTCTAAGCCGGTAGAATCTGTTCGTTGAGGAACTTCCATTCGTGGTCACGTTCTCGTAACCGATCAGGTAGGAGTTATTGGTCAACGAAACCCAGTTGGTTGTGGCAAGATTGGTGTGGGATTGCGCGCTGAAATCAGCCGCCCACGAAGGCCAGCGGAGAATGGTGTTCGTCCCGGTGCGAGTCAGGCTGAGGCTGGGTTGAACCGTGACCACGGACACGACATTCGTTTCCGCTCCCGCCACGCTTTTGATCGTCACGTAAATCGGATAGATGCCTGAGTTGGTGTAGGTGTGCGCACCGCGAACCTCCTTCCAACCACTGACATTCGTGACAATAACGCCTGCATCAACCGAGTTATCACCCCAGTTGATCGAGGCTGTGAAATTACCCGTAGGACTGTTCGGAACACCGTTGGTGAAGGTGGCGAGGACTTGATTGGTGAAACCGACAAGAGGCCGGGCGACGATGTTGGTATTGATGGGCCGGATGACCGTATCACCGACGGCGAATGTGACCAATTGGAGATCGTATGAGCCAAACCCTGGATCTTGTGAAGTATAGACGTAAAACTTCAGCGGCCCCGAATAACCCGGAACGATTGTGAAGGCCAACCCGCCATTGGTGTAAGTCGTGGGATAAAGATTAGCGTTGGTGGCGTTGATCTGAGTCACGAGGTCAGCATATTGAGCGGTGTAATACAGGGTGTTTCCCTCTATGTCCTGACCTTGAATAAAGTTTGTGTGACGAATGCCAGCCGTGAGAAACAAATTCGTGATGGCTGGCATTTTCAAGAACGCCTGAGAGTTGCTCGCATCCGCCACCGTTGTCGCGGTGAATGTGTTCGTCACCCGCCCGCCAACCAGCCCGTCGTCCGCGATGACTTGGATTGTTCCAGAAACACCCGCGAGGTTTGTTCCCGTTAGTGTGATGACGGTGTCAGTTACATTCGTGACGATGGAAGCGCGCGTAATGATAACATCAGCTAGTGGGCGATCCGAACTGGTTGGCGTAAGAATAACATTAGACGCCACATTGAAACCGCGCAGCAACTGACCGAACAGCGTGTAGCCGAAATCCAGAAAGCGTTGCGGCCCGAGCGTGATGAAGAACTGCGAGCCGTCCGTATCCTTGCCGGAGTTGGCGAGCGCGAGTTGACCGCTGCCAGAGAACATGGCACGCGAATGGAATTCATCTTCGTAACGAAAAATTGGACCGCCCGTGCCGTTCGTCAGCGGACAGCCACCTTGAATCATGAAGCCCGGAATGACGCGATGAAAGATCGTGTTGCTGTTATAAAACCCGGCGCAGCTCAATCCCATGAAAACATCCACCGAACGCGGCGCACGATCCTTGAACAACATCATCGTCAAATCGCCGATGTTCGTCACGGTGGCGATGCCGCCACGGAACGGAGTCTGAAACGCACCCGGAGCATTGGACGCAGCGAGTTGCACCACGGACATTTTCCAGAATGGATTATTCGTATGCACCTCCACCGTGATGCGATTGGTGCTGCTCGTGATCGTATAGGCGAGCGGGCGACCGTTCGATGACGTCGCCGCAATCGGAATGGTCAAGGATTTGCCAGCGGGAACACTCGCGGCGGGAATCGGATCAATGACCGGCGCGGCATTCGCAGAAACCGAAAGCAACACGGCACAGATTGCACTTCTGAACAAAATACGACTTGGCATACGGGGAAGATTATAGCAGCTAAGTTGCGAAACGCATCCGCAACTTTACATCACTTCGGCAGCGGCAGCTTTCGGTGCAACAACCCATTGCTCGCCAGCATCCGCACCTTGCACTTGCCGGGAATCGGTTGCGTCCAGAATTTTCCGCCCGCGCACTCAATGATCAATCCACCGGCTGCGACATCCCAAAGACTCACACCGCTCTCGATGTAAGCATCGAGACGCCCACTCGCCACATAGGTCAATCCCAACGCAGCAGAGCCAAGCATCCGCACTTTACGCACACGCCGCACAAGCCATGCAAAATACGGCAACCCGCTCTCTGTGCTGGATTTGCTCTTGGCGAAACCGATGGACACAATCGAGTCTGCCAGTTGTTCTCGTTTGCTGACGCTTATCATTCTTCCGTTCAACAACGCTTTGCCGCCACGGATCGCCGTCCAGAGTTCATCTTGGAACGGATCAAATACAACTCCAACGACGCTCGCGTAAGTGTCACCTTTGATACGTCGTTGCAGCGCAATGGACACGCACGCATGAGGAATGCCGTAGGCAAAATTCACCGTGCCATCAATCGGATCAACCACCCAGCGCAACTCCTCACCCGTGTTTCCCGTGTCTCCTTCTTCACCTAGCACAGCAATTTTTGGAAACGCACCTGCCAGAATTTTTTCGATCAATTTCTGACAACGTACGTCCAGTTCCAACTTGATATCGTGGGATGTGGCTTCATTGACAACCTTGGTTTCGCCCAAGTTCTGGCGCATGAGTTTGCCAGCGGCACGCGCGGCGCGAACGGATACGGCGAGGACTTTCTGCAATTCAGATTTCTTCATCTGCATGGATGTTGCGGAAAAATTGAACGTGACGCGAGGCGAAGTTTTCTCAACAGCACCACTCGCTCACCGGCCAGCAGGCTCAGATTTGTTCTGAAAACTTTTCCATATCGGCAAGGGCAACAAACCAAGAACAATCAACGCAAGGTTGAAGCCCACGAACAGCATCAGCCATTTGAACGCTGCATCCATGAAGCCGTAACTGTGCAGCCCGATGCCGAGCATGTTCGTCCCGAACCACGACCACGCGGTGATGATGTTGCCAAAAATGGCGAGGTTCATCAGGCCACGTTCCTTCACCAAGCCGCCCCAGCGCGCGTGAAGAATCAGCGCGTTCCAGATCACGATGAGCAATGCGCCGTTCTCTTTTGGATCCCAACCCCAGAAGCGTCCCCACGATTGATCGGCCCAGATGCCGCCCAGCACCGTGCCGACGAAGCTGAACAACGTGGCGAAACAAACGATGCCATACACCATCTTGGCGAGAGCTTTGCTCAACTCAAAATCCTTCCGCGCCGTAAGCGTCGGCGTGAAGACTCCGAGAATGACATAGCCCATCGCCAGCACTCCGGCCACGAACGTCGAAGCGTAGCCGAGCGTCACCACGACCACATGCGTCGCGAGCCAGAAGTTCGTGTCCAATACCGCTTGCAACATTTCCATCGTGTCACCGCCCAATGCGAGATTGTGCGCGATCAACAACGTGACAAAACCCGCAAGTCCTGCCATCGCACTGCCGAGTCCGACTTTGTAAATGCGTTCCAGAATCAATCCCAGTACGCACGCGCCCCAGCCGATGAAGATTGCGGAGGAATAAAGATTCGTCACCGGCGGACGACCTTCGAGCATCATGCGATAGATCAACGCAAGCGTGTGAACCACGAATGCGAGACCGATGAGATAAAACGCCGATCGTCGCAGCGACTCAGATAAGCTCGGCCAGCTTCCAAACGTCAGCAACGCTCCACCCGCCAGCACGAACGCGAAGATGTAGATGATGGTGGCGTGGAGAAACAGTTTGATCTGATTGAAGTAAAATTCAGAACAACCTTTCTGCGCCTCGCGGGAAAAATCATTTGCCAGCCAGTTCTTGTATCCAGCGGCAGCGGCGTTGAATTCCGCCGCGTCGTCGGCAGCAAACGCGTCCGCCATGCGCGCGTAGAAACCCACGGCGGGCTGAATCTCCTGCGTACGAATCGCCCCAAGTAAACTCGCGCCGACGTTCGACCAATCGTCGCGACTCTCCTTCGGATCAAGCGGCGGAACAACGCGCGGGTAGGATTGATTTGCCGCAGCCTCAAACCGCTCGGCAATTTTCACGAACTGTTGCAACGCCTCTTGATCCGCCGCGCCGCCCATCTGCTGGGCGCGCATTGCCGCCACACCGTCAGGCAACGCGGCTTGATAGTTGGCGAGCAGTTGTACGAAGTTCGTCACGCCTTCCGGTTGAATGCTGCTCTTGAGGCGTTGATAGACATTGATGGCATTGGCGAGTTTCAACATCTGACTCTGAAAGGTAGTTTGTTGTTTGGCTTCCACTTTCTCGGCAGCGACAGCCTGCGCGAAAATTTCTTTCACGAGCGGCTTCAGGTCGTTGTAGGGATAGTAACGCAACCCGGACTTCTCAATGCCTTTGTCGCCCAACTTGAGTTCGCTGATGATGTCGGGATGATGAATTAAAAACGTATTCCGCGTGTCAGCCACTTCGGGCTTGAAGCAAACTTCCAGCAACCACTCGGTAGATTTGAGCTTTTTGGGATGTCGCCAAAATTGCCATGACGGCAACATCTCCAAAGGCAAATCGCCCGTGCTGCGAATCTGGAGCAGTGAATTGCGCGCCACAGAATCCAGCGGCTGAATGCGGCCATTGAGCAACACCGGCAGCCGACCAAACTCCGCCGAGTGCAAACCGATGTCTGCTTTCGGCTTCATCACCATGACGATTTCCGTGGCGAACATCGCCAGAAAAAGCCACGGCAAAAATTTCAAAAGTGCTTTCATGCTTTTTTACGTTTTGCTGCGAAGCCAATCAGATGCACTAGGAACTGCCAGATCATTCCCACGGCCACCAACACGCACGCGAAATACGGCGTGAGCCAACCGGGATTGTCCACGACTTGAAGAATGGTGCTTTGTTCGGTGGCCTTGTCATAGCTCGCTTGGAAAAATGTTTTGCCGTCGTAGCGCAACGGTTCGTTCATGCGAATTGTCACCTCGCGATTCTCGCCCGTGTCAGGTCGCTCCAAACGAACGCGACTGGAAAAATTCTTCGGCTTGTCAGTGCCCGCGTAACGATCAAAACGAAAATCAATCAGGTGCAGATGATACGGCTTGTAGTAACGCTCCGGGCGCATGACGAGTTGCAATTCCTTGCCACCAACAGTCAACGCGAGTGGTCGCCCCAAATGCCCAGACAACAAAACCGGTTTCGCCTCGCCCGTCGGCCCAACTAGTTCAACAAGGCACGATGGGATGTCGCGAAAGTTCATGCGCGTTTCCTTGGGCAACTCACGCCACCAAACTTGCGCTCCGGCGGAACTCTCCGCTGTGACGAGTTGGAACTCACTGCTTTCATTCGTGCCCGCAAGCATCGAGTTGCTATGATATTTCACCGGACGCAACTTGAACGGCATGTCGGCGTGAGTCAGTTCGCCGCCGCGCGTCAGCAAACTATCCGAGATGGCCACGACCTTGTCTTCCTTTTCATCCGAAGCATCAATGATTGCAAGCTCCCAACGACTGCCTGATTCAGAATAGTTCGACGATGCACCTTCGCGGATCGCCATGTAGCTCTCGGTAGAAAGCATGTCTGTGGCTAACTGGCCAAGCAGCAACATCACCACGCCGAGATGAATCATCGCGATGCCGAGCCGTTTGAAACCCGGGCGATAATATTTCAGATGCGCGGCGAAAAGATTGATGAGCAACAATCCTCCCACGAGGTATCCGCCGGGGAATATCGGGATGCGAAGAGTTGAACCACTCGGCTGCCAATAGATGAACAAGCTGCGGAAGAATTCATTCTGCGCCTGATAGAGTCCGAGTTTCACCTGAGCGATCGTGCCCCAGAATACCAAGATCAACCCCAGCGCCAGCAGCACCACGGCGAGCTTCACCGACGTAAAGAATTTATAGATGGAGTCGAGCATGTCAGTACTTCACTTCCTTCACGAACTTCGTGAACGCTTCGCGCTGCGCTTCCACCAACTTGGGTTCGCCCATCAGTTTGTAAAACCACGCCGCACCGTTCCGCGTCGTCATCGCTCCGACAATCATCGCGGGCTGACTTGTGCGACCATCCGTACCGCTCATTTCGATAAACGTCGCCTTGCCGCCTGCCACATCAACGTCCTTCGCGTTCTTCTGCAACTCACCTTCACTCCACGGCGACTTGCCGATCTGACCGAGCCAACGGTTCACGTTCGCGGCAAGTCCGCCGCCATCACCCGCAGAAGTGCTGACGTTCACCGCCGCTGTTGCACCACTTGCTCCCGCGATGGTGAACTTGGCGAACAAGAATTGTCCGCCAGAAACTTCCGTCCAACCTGCGGGCACAGTCCAACTCGGCCCGCCCTCGCGCGCCGCAACTGGCGCGGCTGGCTTCGCTGTTGTGACACCTCCCGCAATCGGCGGATGACCATCCGGCAACGCGCTCGCCGCACCTTCCTCGATCTTCACCGACTTGAGGAACGTCACGAAGTTTTGTTTCTGCGCCGTGACGAGTTCGTCGTCTCCTTGCAATTTGAAAAACCAACTTTGCTCACCGCGATGCATCATCGCCGTGATGATGCGAATGGTTGCACCAACTCCCGACTTCCCCGACATGTCGAACATCTTTCCGGGAACACCGCCAATGTCCACAGGCGTGAGTTCCTTCGTAGTTTCATCCGGTGACAACTCGCTCAAGCCGACTTGTTGCCGCCACATATTGACGATGAGAGACTCGCGACCTTCCATGCCCGGCAACGGCGTGATGGCGACCTGCGCCGCCTGACCGTTCGTCCCCGCAATGGTGAAACCCGCCACGCGCATGTCGCCCGCGCCAGCCTCCTGCCAACCCTGCGGCGTGGTGTAACTCACTTTCGGAACAGCGCGCGTGGAATGAGGATTCGCCCCAGCCCCGTGATCGTGCCCGTCCGTCGCCGAATGTTCGGCTGGAATTTTTGCCTGCGGAATTTCCTTGGGCACGCGATACGAACGGATTTCCTCCGCGCCATTGGACGCGAGCAATGAGGCGGCGAGAAGTGAGCAACACAGAATCAAGCTGCGTTGTCTCGTTGCACGACGAATCAAATTCATACGGCTGATGTTACTTTTCCCGACATCAACAGCAAGCCGTCCTTTGGCTGAACCCCGTCAAAAATTGTCGCTCCATCAGTCCAACTCTTCAACCACGGGATAGTTGCTTGGAGATCATCAGACTGATCTTTGGAGAACGATTGATGGCAGAATAATTTTCCGGATATTCGTCATCATTGTTCTGCCAGCCTTTGTCCTGTCAGCCCAATCGGGTTTAATCCGAACCCATGCAGTTGGAATGGGGAGCGCGCCCGCCTCGGGCGCAGTGGGCCGCGCCCTCGTGGCCCACGCCGGGCGCGAAGAATATGCCCACTGTTTGGTGCGGCCCAGCGCTTCCGGGTTTGGTGCGAGGGCGCGCCAAACCGCAGCCGGGGCGGCTGCGCTCCCCGAGAATTCAACTGCATCGTTCCGGCTAATATCTTGTCGGAAACAATCGCGAGTGCGTCTTCGACAAAAAACGACTGGCGCAAACCAATTGGCAGGGTTAATTCAAAGGCAGACAATTTCACCGACGCACACAACATGAAGATCACCGACATCCTCCGCGCCGAGCACACCGTGTTTCATCATCTGTTCGACCACATCGAATCCGTCGTTCCCAAGCTCAAGACCATCTCTGAAGTCAAATCCCTCGCCACGCTCGCCGAGAAAGTCATGGCGCCGCACTCGCAGACTGAGGATGAATTGTTCATCGAACCGCTGGAGCATTGCTTCGAGCAGATCGGCCAGCTTGAAACGTTTCACGATGAACACGAGATCATCGAGAAAACTTTTGTGGCAGTCGGCAAAGCTAGACAGCTCAAAGTTGCAAAGGGATTATTGCTCCGGGCAATGACCGCATCTCGAAAACATTTCGACAAAGAAGAACGCATCGTGTTCCCGCTCGCCGAGCGCGTCTTGAAAGCGAAAACCCTCACCGAACTCGGGACCGAATGGACAAAACGGCGCGATGCGGCGTTAGGTTAAACCGTTCGCACTTGAATCCGCCCGGCTTGGCGGGAACGGAGATGCTGGAGTGATTGCCGAAGTTGCGAACCAAGTTCACGCGCGGTAGGTAAAGTCTCGCCCGTGATCAGGATGTGGTTTTCAAAATCATTAAGGTCAATGATCCGGGCCGTCTTAAACACATTCACGATGCGCGTCAGGTCGGAATTCCAAGTGCCACTGGGCGCGGGCAGCAGATTGAACACGCCGAATCCGCCGGAGCGAAGTCGAGAGCGCATCAACTTAGGTAACACATCCCAACTGACGGCAGGTTTGAACACGTCGCCGTTCTGCGGCACAGAAAGGTCGTCCATGAGCAGACCGAAATTGCGCGGTTGTTCACGCAACCAAGCGACGGCGTCAGATTGTTCCCAGTTCAAGCTGCTCGCCCACTGCGGGCAATGTTGGCGAAAGAGATCGTAGCCCGCGCGATCCAAGTCCACGGAATCAATCACGGCTTCCACACCCAGCCCGCGCAACGGAGACATCATGCCGCCGCCAGCAAATCCCAGCACTCCGATGCGATCCTTCGGCGCAAGCACTGAGATGGTTGCCGCCAACACGTCAAACACGCTGTGCGTCGGCCCCGGTGACGTGCGCAGTTCGCTGATCACCACGCCGTGCTGACTCAGGCGCAAGCCGTGTTTGGTTGGAGTGATGGTCGTCACGCGCGAATCTTGCCTAGCACAGAGAATCAATTGCAACTGTTGGTTGCCGGTTTGGGCGGAGCGCGGGTCTGCGACCCGCAGCAACTTTGCAATCCACATGTCTTACAAACAATAAAATGCCGCCTGAATTTTGATAATGCTGCGACTCACAGAGTCGCGCTCCGAAGAAAAACGACTTCGCAACTTTCGCTGCGAAGCCGTTGAAGTTATTTCAGACTGAATCTCAGCGCTGGATGCGCGCGGAGCCGCCTTTGGCGAACGCCTTCACCTGTTCAACCGTCGCCATCGTCGTGTCACCGGGGAACGTGGTGAGCAAGGCGCCATGCGCCCAGCCAAGATTCACAGCTTCCTGTTCACTCGCGCCGCTCAACAAGCCGTAGAAGAATCCGGCGGCATAACCATCCCCGCCGCCGACGCGGTCCACGACGTCGAGTTCGCACATCGGCGATTGGTAGGTCTTGCCGTTGATCCACGCGACTGCGCCCCAGGTGTGGCGGTTCGTCGAGTGAACTTCGCGCAATGTGGTCGCCACAGCTTTGACATTCGGAAATTTCTTGGTGGCCTTTTCGATGACAGCGTAGAACGCGCTTGGGTCGAGCTTGCCTTTGCTCTCCACGTCCTGACCTTCGACGCCAAGGCCCTTCTGCAAATCTTCTTCGTTACCGACGAGCACGTCCACATTTTCAACGATGCGGGCGAGCACCTTGACGGCTTTGTCCTGTCCACCCCATATGTCCCAGAGTTTTTGACGGTAGTTCAAATCAAACGATGTAATCGCACCGGAAGCCTTGGCAGCTTTCATGGCTTCGATGATGACTTCGCCGGTTGTTTCGGAGAGAGCGGCGAAAATTCCGCCGCTATGAAACCAACGCACGCCGCTGCCGAATATTTCCTTCCAGTTGAAATCGCCGGACTTGAGTTGGCTAGCGGCTTCGTTGCTGCGGTTGTAGAACACCACCGGAGCGCGCACGCCTTGGCCGCGATCAGAATAAACCGTGGCCATGTTCGGACCGCGCACGCCGTCGTGTTTGAATTTCTTGTAGAATGATTTCACACCCATCGCGCGGACGCGTTCGGCAATAAGATCACCGATGGGATAATCCACCATCGCACTCGCGATGCCGGTGTTTAGCCGGAAGCAATCGGACAGATTGGCGGAGACGTTGAATTCGCCGCCGCTGACGTGGATGTCGCAATGCGAGGCTTTGCGGAACGGTATGATGCCGGGGTCGAGACGGTTCACGAGTGCGCCGAGGGAGAGGAAGTCGAGATTGCCAGATTTAGGAATGTTCAAACCACTGTTCATATTTCAATTCAATCAATTCAGTTTTTGTTTAACCACGATACTTTTTAACCACGAAACACACGAAACACACGAAAGGGAAACACGAAATCAAATTCCGGCCCTGACGCTTTATGCCTTCGTTTGTGAATTGCCAGCGTCCATCTTGAATGTTTCAAACTTCGGAGCAAGCAGGTGATGCACGGCAAAAGTTATGAGATACGCGAACGCGCAGATCGAAAACAAAATGGCGTAACCACCGGTGACGTTTCCAGCAGCCGTGAACTTGTCGAGCATCTTGCCGCAGTAGATCGGGAACATCATTCCGCCTGCGGCCCCAGCCAGTCCACCGAGTCCGACCACGGACGCGATGGCGTGTTTGGGAAACATATCGGAAACGGTCGTGAAAAGATTTGCCGACCATGCTTGATGCGCCGCGCCTGCAAGTCCGATGATGAAAACGGCGGGCCAATCGCCAACCTTGGTGACGGCGAAAATCGGCAACACCAGGCACGCGAAGATGAACATGCCGGTCTTCCGTGCGCGGGTGACGCTCCACCCCTGCTTGGTGAGATGGCCGGTCGCCCAGCCGCCGATGATGCTCAGTACCGTGATGATGGAATAAATTGTGACGAGATGAACCCAACTGTTCTTGATGTCGAGATGGCGCGTCTTCTTGAAGTAATCCGGCAACCAGATCAGGAAAAACCACCAGATCGGATCGGTCATGAACTTTGCAAAGATAAACGACCACGTCTGCCGATATTTCAACAGGCTGCCCCACGACGGTTTTACGGCCGCATTTCCTGCAGCTTCATCACGGTCGCTGAGGATGTGTTCGCGTTCGGAGTTGGAGAGGCTCTTAATTTTTTCGGGGACATTGTAGAGTGGAATCCATAAGAGCAACCACAGGAAACCAGCGATACCTGCGATGATGAAGCACCATTGCCAGCCCCAGTTCAGCGCGATGACCGGAACCAACGCCGGAGCGATGATGGCGCCCACGTTTGTGCCGGAGTTGAAAATGCTGGTGGCAAGTGCGCGTTCCTTTTTCGGAAACCAAAGTGCGGTGGCTTTGATGGCCGAGGGGAAGTTGCCGCCTTCACCAAGTCCGAGTGCGATGCGGGCGTTGATGAATCCACTGACGCTTCCAACCGCTGCGTGAGCGATGGCCGAAATGCTCCAAGCAACGATTGAAACAGCATAGCCGATCTTGGTGCCATATTTGTCCACGAACCAACCGAATGCCAGCAGGCCGATGCCGTACGCGGCCTGGAAGGCTGAGTTCACGTAACCGAACTCGGTGTTCGTCCACTTGAGTTGTTCGTCGAGGATCGGCTTGATCAGCGAGAGAATCTGCCGGTCAATGTAGTTGATGGTCGTCGCAAAAAAGAGCAACGCACAAACTAGCCAGCGGTATTTGGTCATGGTGTTGGGGTTGTTCTGATTCATAAGCCGAGCCTGAATGTTGGGTTGATGCTGACTTTCTACGCCAAGGCTACTTTCAATTTCCAAGGAATATCTGTTTGATGTGACGATCAAATAAATTACCCGTCACCTTCTTGGAGACGACGGCTTGGTTGGCGCGGATGAGGCCGAGGTAACGCTCGCCTTTCTTCGCCGCGATCTTGAATCCGACGTGCAGCAACTGGCGCAGATGCGGGTTGAACTCTTTGCAAGATTGCTCGTGTTGCAGCGCATTGACGTATTGCTCGGAAGTCCACTGAGCAACGGCAGCACTCGTCGGCAGCTTGGCGCGATCAATATCAATCACCGTGGCGTAAGGCACGCAGAGTTCGTCAATGTGTTCGAGCGCATCGGCGTAAATATCCTTTGCGAGGATCAAGCCTTCACCACCCGCTTCGGCGAGACCGATGATTTCTTCGAGCCAGGTTGTGCCCGCAGTCTTGAGGTGCAAACCCGCGCCGTGCTTTTTCACTGCGCGACGGATCGCGCCGTAGATGGAGAACTTGTCGCTGCCAGAGTGAACGCTGAGTTTGAGGTTGTCCGGCAAACCGTATTTCTGGATGGCGAACTTGATGACGCAGAGGTCGTCGTTAAATTCCTTCTCGAACTGCGCGACATTGCCGACGTAGTCCACGCCTTTGTTGAAACGCCCGGTGAACTTCGGCGCGATGGTCTGGATTGGAACTCCTTCATCTGCGATGGCGGCGAGGATGATGAGCAGATCAATCGGCGTCTGCGGCAGGTCGGTTTCATCCATCGAGATTTCCGGGATGAACCTGCCCGTGCCCTTGGCCTTCTCGATATGACGATATATCTCGCCCGCTTCCTGCACGGCAAACAAGAACTTGTTCGCCACGCGCTCAACGTCCGCACGCGTTGTGTTTGCGCCGCCTTCGATGCCGGGGATTTCCACGCGGCCAATCAGTTCGCTATGTTTGTCCGCAAACTTTTTCACATCCTCTGGCTTGGCGGCCTTGCCGATGGAGTCGGCGACATCAATGGTGAAGAAGTCGGAGGCCGACATGAAACGATCCACGGTTTCGAGGCGGATGTGGTCGGCATCAATGTGCCATTCGCTCTTCCAACCGAGTTTTTTTATTGCTGCTTCGGCGGCGGCGCGCACGGATGGCGGTTCGCTGCCGATGATCATGTGTTCGCGGTTGGACTTGTTCCAGACAGGGACGACTTGCGCCCCACGCTCCGCCGCCATGATGCACGCCTGCAGTTGCGCTTCTGCCTCCTGCGCGAAGCGGTCGCCCATGCCGAGAGAGAACTTGCCGATTGAAAGAGAGTTTTGGCTCATCGAATTATCTTAGAATCTTAGCCAACAATGGAAAACCAACGCCAGCAATTCATTCAAACTATTCTGCAATTGGAAATGAGTTTTGGGAACCAACTTGGAGTGCGGAGACTTGTCGCCAAAGCAGTGCCGCGTGCAGCGGCTCGACGAACAACAGAACGCGTCTCTCATGCTTGATGGCGACAAGTCGCCTGCCGAAAGCGCGGACAAGTCCGCGCACTCCAAAGCCCGCCGTCCGCCTCCTCACGTCGTCGGCTACAAGGGCGTGCAAAATATTCAGGCAAAACTGCAAATACGCGTGGACACAGCCACAGGGAGTCAGGTTAAAGTAATTCAAACGAATTAACCGTCGCGGATGATCTGCGGCAAAACATTTTGACCATGAAATTCATCCACGAAGATTTCCTGCTGCACACCAAGACAGCGCGCCGGTTATTCCACCAATTCGCCGAGGCCGAGCCGATTCTTGATTACCACAATCATCTGCCGCCGCGCGACATCGCGGAGAATCGCCGCTTCCGCAACCTGTTCGAGATATGGCTGGAGGGCGATCATTACAAGTGGCGCGCCATGCGTTCCAACGGCGTGGCGGAAAAGTTTTGCACGGGCAACGCTGAACCCTTCGCCAAGTTTCAAGCATGGGCGGCGACCGTGCCGCACACATTGCGAAACCCGCTCTATCACTGGACGCATCTGGAATTGAAACGTTATTTCGGCATTGATGAGTTGTTGGATGAATCCACCGCCGCGCGCATCTGGAACAAAGCGAACGAACAACTCGCCACGCCCGCGCTCACGACTCAGGGCATCTTGAAGAAGTTCCACGTCACAGCGCTTTGCACCACGGATGATCCCACGGATGATTTGCGCTATCACGAATCACTCGCCGCCTCCAACTGTGCGACGAAAGTTTATCCGGCGTATCGCCCGGACAAAGCGCTCACAGTGAATCAGCCCGAAGGTTTCAACGCGTGGGTGGATAAGCTGGAGATCGCAAGCAACGTGGACATCGCCAGCCTCAGCACCTTTCTCAAAGCGTTGAAGGCGCGACACACATTCTTCCATGAACATGGGTGCCGCCTCTCCGATCACGGCATGAACAACTGCTCGGCGGAGTTCTGCTCGGACAAAGTTGCCGCAGGAATCTTCGCCAAGACGCGCAAAGGCGAGGCCGCGTCACCGCTGGAACTCGCGCAATTCTCGGCTTACATGATGGTGTTCTTCGGCCATCTCGATGCCGAACGCGGCTGGGTGAAACAACTTCACCTCGGCGCGTTGCGGAACAACAACACACGCCTGCTCAAACAACTCGGCCCGGACACGGGCTTCGATTCCATCGGAGATTTCCCACAGGCACAAGCACTCTCCGCGTATCTCAATCGTCTCGATCAAGACAACGCGCTACCCAAGACGATCATCTACAATTTGAATCCGGCGGATAATTACGCGTTCGCATCCATGATCGGCAATTTCCAGGACGGCACCGTGCCCGGCAAAGTCCAATACGGCTCCGGCTGGTGGTTTCTCGATCAGAAGGAAGGTATGGAATGGCAGATGAACGCGCTGTCCAATCTCGGATTGCTCTCGCGCTTCGTCGGCATGGTCACGGACTCACGTTCGTTCATGAGCTACACGCGCCACGAATATTTCCGTCGCGTGTTGTGCAACTTGATCGGTCGCGATGTGGAGAACGGTGAATTGCCGAATGACGACAGCTTGCTCGGCACCATGATCAGCAACATCTGCCACGCGAATGCACGGAGTTACATCGGGTTGCCGGACTTGGTGACGGCGAAGAAGTCAGGAAAAAAGTCGGCGGTGTCGCAGGAACGGTTCAGCCACAAAAAGGCACGGGAAGCACAAAAGTAAATTGCAGGAGCGCCGGTCTGTGACCGGCTTTAATTGTCCGCGAAAACTAACGTCGAATCTCTGTATGGCTG
>JAYUAV010000035.1:0-18435 GCA_043741175.1 Verrucomicrobiota bacterium | reverse complement strand
CGACTCTTGAACAAACCCAACAGCGACGCCTCCGGCCTCGCCAGTTTTTTTGCCGCAGGAGAAATCTGGGCCACACGCGTTCCCGCGCGGCTCGATGTGATGGGCGGCATCGCGGATTATTCCGGCTCGAACGTCTGCGAATCTGTCCTTGGTCGCGGCGTCTTGATGGGGTTGCAGGCACGAACGGATCGCACGCTACGCATCCGCACGATGCACGCGGGCATGAAGGCGTTGCCCATCGAAACGCGTCTGCCGCTCGACTCGTTCAAATCCGGTGACGGTCTCGCGAGCTACGCTGAAATTCGCGCGTTCTGCCAAGCCAACCCGCTTGCGAACTGGGCCGCGTACATCGTCGGCAGCATCTTCACGCTACTCAAAGAAGAACCGGTGAAGTTGCCGTATGGTTTCAATCTGCTTCTCATGAGCGCGGTGCCGATGAATGTCGGCATCGGCAGTTCCGCCGCCGTCGAGATCGGCACATTGAGTTGTTTGAACTCGTATCTCGGCTTGAATCTCTCTCCGTCACGCATCGCGCGGCTTGGTCAGATGGCGGAGAACCATGTTGTCGGCGCGCCTTGCGGCATCATGGATCAAACCGCCATCACGAGCGGTCGTGAAGGTTGTCTCACGCATATCCTTTGTCGCCCCGGCGAAGTGAAGGGCGAGGTGGAAATCCCCGCAGGCACAGGATTCGTCGGCATCAACTCGATGGTGCGCCACAGCGTCGCGGGTAGTCCGTATGGCGACACGCGCATCGGTGCATTCATGGGCAAACGCATCATCAACGATCTCCGTGCCAAGACCGGCAAAGGCGCGTTGGATTACCTGACTGAACTCAGCATGGAACAATTTCGCGCCGAATACGAAATGGCATTGCCGCAAGAAATCGTCGGCTCGGAATTTCTGCGCCTACACAAGACACACGACGATCCAGTGACGAAGATTTCGCCTGACGCCACGTATTGTGTCGCCGGGCCGACACGCCATCCCATCGGCGAAAACGAACGCGTGCTGAAATTCATGGATGCGCTCCGCGCTGCGAAGGATGGCGACGAGCGTGCGCTCATCACCGCAGGTGAGTGCATGTATGGCGCGCATGACAGCTACAAAAACAACTGCCATCTCTCGACAGACGAAGTGGATTTCCTCGTGGAAGCCGTGCGCGAGCGTGGCGTGAAGGAAGGTTTATACGGCGCCAAGATCACGGGCGGCGGCACGGGAGGCACCGTGGCGGTGTTCGGCAAACTTGAAGCTCTCGCGAAACACATTCCTGAAATCGCCACGGAGTATTCCCGACGCATCGGCGTGATGCCGGATATTTTTGAGGGCACATCGCCCGGCGCAATGGAGTTCGGCGCACGTCGCTACGCCTTCGGCGCGACAGGCTGGCAACGCCATAAAGTTTGAATTTAACCACGAATGGACACCAATGGACACGAATCCAAAGCAATCTGGATTGGTAGGGCGTGTCACTCCGTGCGCGCCGTCGTCTGGCTCGCGAGGAGCGGCGCGCACGGAGTGACGCGCCCTACCAGCTAACTTCCATTCGTGTTGATTCGTGGTTTCTTTATTTATGATTCGCAAAGCTGTCATTCCCATCGCCGGTCTCGGCACGCGCCACTTTCCTGCATCGCACGCGGTAAAGAAGGAATTATTTCCCGTCGTCGGGCCGGACGGCATCGCGCGTGCATTGTTTCATTATCATTTGCTGGAACTTGAAGCCGCAGGCATCGAGGAGATTTGCATCATCGTCCAACCCGGCGAAGACGAAACAGTGCGTCGCTATCTGCGCGGCCCAGACGACGCGTATCTCAAGCGGCTGGAGAAATATCCTGCGTTGCTCCGCGAGGCGGAACAGATGCGAGGCTTCGCCAAGCGCGTCAGCTTTGCCGTGCAAACACAGCAGGAAGGCTACGGTCACGCGGTGTTTCAAACGAAGTCGTTCGCGGGTGGCGAGATGGTTTTGCTCGGCCTCGGTGATCACTTGTTTATCGGCAAACCTGTTTCGCCGTATCGGGAACTTGCGGACTTGGCGAAAGTTTCCGGCGGCAAGAGTGTTTCCGCCGTGAACCGTATCACCGCAGATCAACTCAAAGGTTACGGAACGATTGCCGGAAAGCGCCGCGCTGAAAACGCGCGGCTGATTGACATCTCACTCATCATCGAGAAGCCGACCGCTGCCGTTGCAAGAGAGAAACTTCACGTCAACGATCTGCCGGGAGAAACGTGGCTGGGCTGGTTCGGAATGCACCTGCTCGCGCCAAGCATCTATGAAATCCTCGGTGAGATGATCCGCGACAACACGCGCGACAACGGTGAGTTCCAACTTACTCGCGCGCAGGAAATCCAACGTCAACGCGAAGGCTATCTGGCTCTGGAGATGATCGGCGCGCAACGATTCGACTTCGGTGTGCCGGACGATTTCGTTACGAGCGTGCAGGAATTTCGGAAGGGCTGAATTCTTGGTGAAGTCCGTCCGTTCCTGAGCGGGCGCATGACACGCCCCCGGAACGCTGACTTCAGTCGGCGTTCTGATTCATCCGCTGATTTCACTTCAAGGGAGTGTGATGCATCCGAATGGTTGCCGCCACAGTGGGTGTGATTACAAACGGGTGAGGCTATCCGAGGGACCGCTCACACTCCGCCACAGCAGGGCCTACGCACCAAGCTAGTTTTGGCAGTGTGAGTGGAAGTGGTTTATTGGAGTCAGCTTGCGCGGCTGAAATTAGAGGTTCCCAAACGCGTTGAAATAGGGTTGATACCAGTTGTGATCGGACGAGGAGTTGCTTTGGGGAGAGGCGAGTCGGGATGAGGAGTGGAAAGGTTGATTGGATGGTGGTGGATCAGTTCAAAAACCATCTTGGCGATACGATGAAGTTGAACGCGAAACAGGAGCAGTTGAATGCGCGTTATCTTGCGCGGGCTCAAACCGTCTTGTCAGACGAGCAATTCACCTCTTACCAAAAATCGCTCAAGTCTCAAGAAGAGATGACGAAGATGGGGATGAAGATGGCCGCGCAGATGTTTGGACCAAGGAAGTGATCAGCCGCTTGGGAGTAATGGCGTGTGCATCTTGAAGGTTTCCCCGATTAGTGATTAGGGCTATGCACTTGATTCCCCTAACCCGCCACCGGATGAAAAGTGACAGCGGATTGGCAATAAACCTTCGGTATGCGTTGGAGTTTTTAATCATTTGGCGCAAAAACCGCCCGCTTTTCGACCAAGGGGAATCAAGTGCATAGCCCTAAAACGTTTTTGACCGGGTATCGCATTTTGGTAATATGCGCCCAGTCAGAACGGGCAATCGAACAGTCCCGCGATGCCAACAAATGCCTGCACCACCTACCAAGAAGACGCATCGCACTCGCGACAAGGAGAAGCCGCGTTTTTATCTGTTGCCAGGTCAGGGTGGGAGCAACTACCGCCGCAAACAGAGGTTCATCATCAAGTCTTCTCTCGCTGTCGGCGCAATCGTCTCGTTGATTCTCGCCATCGGGATGTATTTGGCGTGTCGCCCTCCACGGTGATGTTTGAGCCGATTACTTGAGCCTGCTGACTCAATGTTTGGGTGGGATTTCTGTCGAAGCTTTGACCATCTCATCGAGCAACTTCTTGAAGTCTTCCAAGCCGGGCGCAGGAATGATGATGGTGTCGCGGCGACCGCCAACATCTTCGGTAATCCGCAGGAAGCGACCGCGCGGGTTTTCCTTGAGGGTGAACTGGAAAGTTTTGCGCTCGATTTGGATGGTTTCAGCGCGGAGCGTGTCCTCTTGTACCAGAGGTTTAGGAGAGCCGTATGGTTTATGATGGCCGTAAGGCGATGGTCGTTCGTTAGAGATCATATTTTTCCTGTTTCAGATGCTCCACAACTTGTTTCCTGCTCCACTGCTTCCTTTGCAAAGTTTGACACCTGTCCTCCTTTGTCAATCACCGATTTTAGGCGCAGAACAGCAGGGGCGGATCTTGAGACCCACCCCGTAGGCACTGTTACTTTTTCGGTAGACGTCGGACCTGTTTTTGAGGGGGCGAACCCAGTTGTGTTCGGCACGCGGAACGAGGGGCTGGCGAGGGCGGGGTCACGGGATTGACACAATTCTGTCACCGGATTGTCGCTGTACCCCGGAGTCACGCTGTGGTTTGCGCGTCCGCTTGGGCGGCAAACCCGACGGCACACCGTCGGACGGCTGGTGCGTGTGGAAGCCGCAGGCCACGTCTTCCTGCTCTTCACCGACCGGGACGATCTGGACGCCGACCTGGTGTCCCTGATCTATCGTCACCGTTGGCAGATCGAACTGTTCTTCAAATGGATCAAGGGCATCCTGGGTTGCCGTCATTGGCTAGCCGAATCTCCGGCGGGCATGACAATCCAGATTTACACCGCGCTCATCGCCTCCGTGCTGCTCGTCTTGTGGACCGGACGCAAGCCCACCAAACGCAAATGGGAGGCCCTGCAACTTTACTGGATGGGCTGGGTGATTCCGCCGCCCAGCGTGCCTCCGGGCGCAGCCATCCACACTCGCCTCTCCCAAAAGCAACTCCTCGTCCGATCACAACTGGGGTGAACACATGTTTGTGCAGGAGTTTCCCGTTGACCGCGTAACATGGCAGGATATAAACGTAGTCACTCCGGTGAAACCGCCCAGTATTGGAACTCAGAAAACCGGGGAGAAAACCTATGAAACGAATTGTATCACTCGCACTGGCTGTGTTTGCGCTGACAGCCGCCACCTCCAACGCTCAGGTGTTGACCACGCTTTACACGGTCAACTCGAATGCGTTTGATCTCATCATGTTTGATCTGCAAGTGGTGAATCCGTCCGGCATCACGATCACCAAGTTCGATGTGAACTGCAACACGATCGGGGCGAACAGCAGCGTGTTGGACGGGCTTTCAAATGGTTCACCGCAGGTCTTGTCCATCTACTTGCGGAACGGAAGTTTTGTGGGGATGAACACAGTCGCAAGCTGGACATTCAGCCAGAACGTTCCGTTCACAGCGGCTACGGAAGGCACACCATCGTCTGTTCCGCTCACGTCGGGCATCACGCTTTTGCCGGGTAATTATGCCATCGCCTTGGGAATGGAAGATCAGCCGGTCACCACAGGTAGCGGACTTTCTTTCAACAACGGCAGCGGGACGCTCGCCACCCCGGGGTCCGGCAATCAAACATTTAGCAACGCTGACATCATCCTGCGTGCGGGAGGTTCCGTGGGTAATTTCTTTGGCACACCCGGATCAGGCACGGAAACGTTTGGAAGTTTTGCGGGTGGGCCACGCATCTTTAATGGGTCAATTTACTATGAAGCCGTCCCGGAGCCGACCACGCTCGCGATGACAGGACTTGGCCTGCTGGCATTGGCGCGGTTTAAGTCAGTCCGTCGCCGGTGATTTGAAGGAAGCCTTTTTCAACGCCCGGGTAACCGGGCGTTTTTTTATAACCGCCGTTTTATTGCAGCATGTTTATGGCACGGGCATGTCGGGCTGAATGCTTGACGGCCTAAACGAGCCGAGTAGGGTTTCTCAACCAAAACACAAGTTCAAGTTGTCGCAATCGCAGTCAGTCTGGCAGTCCAGCGCAAAGCTCTCGTAAGATTTATGAAAACAAAGTTGTCGCTCGCATCGTTTCTCACAGTCGTAGGGTTGGGTTTCATGTTTGTCTGCAGCAACGCTACTGCTCAGTCGGTGACGAAAGTAATGGATATGAATTGGGCTGCTGGAGGCGGGGGTGGATCTTTCGGTCCGAAAGGCAGATTAGTTCCTGTTGGTACAAACTACTGGTTCTTGACTGAGAATGGCGGGGTGTTTGGTTTTGGTGGCGCATTCTCTTTTGATCCAGTTGCCAACACCCAGACAGAGATTTCAAGTTTAGGACTAGATGCAAATACTCCATACGGGTCATTCACCATCGCCGATGGCAAAGCTTGGTTCACCACGACGCGAGGCGGCGCAGGAGACAAGGGGGCGTTATCCTATATAGATACAAATTCGCCCGGTGCGCCTACCTCGGTTTTCAGCTTTCCAAATAACAACAATGCACCCGGACAGGCGAATTGCGGGGATTCTCCCCGATGCACTCCGGTACTCATCGGAAACGAACTTTGGATGCTTTCTTCTTTGGGTGGTAGTAACAGCGGGGGCGCGCTGATAAAATACAACCTGACCAACGGAGTCATGACTTCAGTTCACCATTTCACTCTCAACAATGGTCGGCTTCCGTTTGGCAGTCTTGTTAAACAGGGCGACGCCTATTATTTCACAACGCACGAAGGTGGAACGAACGTCGGTTCAGGCTTTCCAAACGGTGCAGGCACAATGAGTCGGCTGACGTTCGATGGACTGGGGAATCCTATCGTCACAAAGCTCATTGATATGCCAATCGGCATCACTGGTTTTCCAGACGGAGATGTTTGCTCGGTAGGAACGAATCATTTGTATTTCGTCGCCAATGGCAACACCGCCAACCCGGGAAGTCTCATTCGTTATGACATCGCAAACAATACATGGAGTAACATGTTCTCGTTCTCATCGGCTACGAAGACAAACCTCGGAGCAAGTCCGAACGCAGCGACGCCAGTTCATGTAGAGGGGAATTTATACTTTGCGACCATGAACGGCGGAACAAGCGATAGGGGTGCTTTGTTAAAATTTAGTATCGCGGAAAACACGATGACAAAGATCGCTAATTTCATTGGAGGAGGTAATGCGGAGTCGCTGGGGAGCAGACCTCAATATCAAAGCGGCACCTACGTTCCCGGCACAAACAATTGCGATAAGAAGATTTATATGTTCGCATTTAGAGGCGGTGCAAACGGGCCTTCCGCCACCGGCAACGGTACACTGTTCACTATCAATCTTGGCCAACCGGTGGTGTCTGTTTCAAATTCTTCATTTACTGCGAAGTCTCTTTCTTGGCGCGGCGGTTATCCGCCGTTTGCAGTTCAAAGTGCCACGAATGTTGTCTCTCCGGTGTGGGTTACTGAGGCGACAGGTTTAACGACAAATTCAATCACGGTGAACTCAACGAGCTCGCAGAAGTTCTATCGAGTGTCGGCATCTTGCCAATGAAACCAACCGTCATATCAAATTTACGGAATTATCTGCGACAGCGCGCGTTTACTTTGATTGAATTGTTGGTGGTAATCGCGATTATCGCGATTCTGGCTGCAATGCTTTTACCCGCATTGGCCAAAGCCAAAGATAAAGCGAAGAAGACTCAGTGCGTATCAAACCTGCGCCAAATCATTTATGCCGTGCATTTTTACATAGACGATAACAACAACAGGCTACCGTCGCCCGACATGATTGGATATTCGTCGTATCGCATGGCTCGTGATCCGATGAGCTTATGCGCTTTCCTAAACTCGTATGTCAATGCGAGTAACCGTGTATGGCTGTGTCCTGCGGGTAGGCCGTTACTGGAATCTAATCTCGTGAACTATACTTGGACGCGATCATCAAACATCATGGGAAATCTTAACAAGCAATTTCAGGCGATTGCTTCCACAGACGAAGTAGCTGTCATGAATGACAACCACAGCTTCACGTTGCCATCAGTTTATAATATCAGCGAATCGACAAGTGGTGGGCCAAGAATCCCGCCCGGTGGGGATAAGTGGTTCCCACATGATAATAAAAAGAAAGCAAATTACCTTTTTCTTGGCGGGCATGTGAAATCCATTTGATTCTCATTCCGCCTTCGCGACATCCACTGGCAACTCCGGCGGTCGCACGCGCGTCCGCGTTTCGGAAAGAGTTTCCAGAAATGCCTTCAAGTCCGCCAGATCGTGTTCGTTCAATCCCAGTTCTTTCAGCAGCGGACTCTTCACCGGGAACAGCGGATCATTCGCCTGGCTCGGCTTGCGTTTCACCGACGGCATTCCGCCGTTATACATGCTCAACACGGTCTCAAGATCGAACATCCCGTGGTGCATGTAAGGCGCAGTCCGAGCGATGTTCCGCAGCGACGCCGTCCTGAATGCACCCACATCAGCAGGTTTCTTCGTCACATCGTAACGCCCCAAGTCCTCACCCTTGCGACCGTAATTGCTCAACCCTTCGTTGTGAAACAATCCGTCCGTGAACGTCGGGCCGTTGTGACAATTCACGCAACGCCCCGTCGTGCGGAAGATGTGCAGGCCGCGCACTGCCGCATCGTTGAACAGCTCAGATTCGCCACGCGCGAAGAGATCAAACGTGTTTCGCTTGCTCGTCAGTGTTCGCTCAAACGTGGCGATGGCTTTGCTCACGAGATCAATGGTTGGTTCTTGCGAGCCAAACACTTTTTCAAACTCACTGACGTAACCGGGAATCTTGGTGAGACGTTCGCGAACTCCTTCCGACGTGTTTCGCATTTCGTCTTCATTTAACAACACATCTCTCGACTGTTGCTCCAACGACGTGGCGCGCCCGTCCCAGAACATCTCCTTCAAGAATCCCGCGTTCTGGATCGCCGGTGTGTTGCGTTTGAGTTCTCTTCTGGCGTGACCCAACGCGAGACTGCGTCCATCGGCCAACGCCAGATCGGGATCATGGCAACTTGCACACGCTATTTGTCCAGAACTGCTCAAGCGTGGATCGAAGAAAAGTTTTTTGCCCAACTCGGCTTTTACGGCGGAGTAAGGATTGTCCGCCGGATAGGAAACATTCGACAGGACGCCGATCTCGACGTAGCGCGGCTTCACCTCGGCATCAATCTCCGGCGCGGGCCACTCGGCAGGCGGCTTGGCGTATTGCGCCCGCAATTCCGCCGCGAGCTTCTTGTAGTCGTCATCGGCAAGAGTCGCGCGCGGCTTCTTGCGCTTGGAGGTGGCTTCCAGTTCCTCCTCGCTCAACACGCCGGACGCCGCCCCTACTTTTGGCGAAGCGTCATCCAATGACTTTTCCTCTGTGGCGGTTTTCTTTCCAGCGCGCAAGGCCTTCAACTCTGTCTTCTGTTCCTTGGTGAGCAATTGATCAATGCTCTTGTTGACCGACCTCTGCGCGAAGGTGAAATCCACGCGCGCATTGTAGAGCGCGTCAGGCGGCGTGTTGCTGGTGGTTTCAGCCTTGGTAACAACCGCGCGCGCCTCCTCCAATTTCCCGCGCAGCACGGCCACAGATTCCTTTTGCTCTTTCGCCAGCTTCATTTGGGCAAGAAAATCCCAGATCGTTTTGGCTGGTGCTGTCGGACTTGGCTTGGCGATGGCGGTGTTTGTCTGCGCCTGCGCCACGGATTGAACCGAGGCAATCGAAGACAGCAGCAGCACCAGCACTCCAGTTGAGAAACGCGCGGAAATAGTTTGGCAATTCATAAGAGCAGGGTGATAAAACTTATGGGAATGGTATTCATCCGTCTCTGCGACACAAAAAGAAAACTCCGTTGCCAGTCATACATGTTCGTGCCGCAGGCCACAGTAATAGGCGGGATTTTGCCACGTCAGTTTCCTGCATTGCCCAAGCGGGGCAAAAACGCGTAGAGTCACCGAAATGCCTACGGTAGCAGAACAACTCCGCGCAGCGCGCGAAGCAAAAAATCTCTCAATCCACGAGGTCGCCGAGATCACGAAGATTCGTGGCGATCATATTCGCGCGCTTGAAGAGGGGAACTTCGACATCTTTGTCGCGCCGGTTTATATCCGAGGCTTCACGCGCACTTACGCCACGTTGCTCAAGCTGGATGTGCCGCAACTTATCAAGGCTCTCGAATTAGAACTGGGCAAGACGGAGAAGTTCGCCGAGCCGCCGCGTCTCTCGGATAACAAGAAGGGCGCGCTGGATTTTGTGATGCTTCAGTTCTCCAAGGTAAATCTCCGGCGCGGCGGCATCGTGCTAGGCGTTTTGGTCGTGGCAGTGATTGTTTATTTCGCAGTCTGGCTGACGCGGAGAAATAGCACTGCTGATCCATCCAAAGGATTGCCTCCGGCGCGTTATCAATCACCCGCTCGCAACGCGGACAACACACTGCCCGTGACGCCGCAACCTGCGCCGCGCAGGCCATAAGCGGTGATGTGCGCGATTCACTGTACGAACCCACTGAAGTAAGGGTGTGACTAAAACTCTTCAGGAACGATATGACGATGCGATGTTCGCTTTCAGCAACGGCGACTTTGATGACGCCATCGCCAAGCTGAACAACATCCTCGCGATTGATCCGGCATATTTCGACGCGCAGCTCGCGCTCGGCATGGCGTTCTATCGCAAAGGTGATTTCGCCACTGCCATCGCGCACGGTCACAAGGCTGAACAACTCAAGCCCAAGGAACAACTCGTCCACACGAATCTCTCGCTGTTCTACATGAAGTCTGGCGACAAGAAAACTGCCGAGCATCACGGCTTGCAAGCCCGCATCGCATCGTGGCGCGAAGATAAATCCGCTCCTGGCAGTGCGCCAGCGGGCGATCCTGAACTCGCGTTGGCCAAACCCGCCGCGCCCGCGCCCGCGCCCAAGCCGCCGGAGAAATTTCCCGACATGCCGTGGAAGAAAAACAAGGTTGATGGTTGATAGTGGATAGAAAAACTATGAAGTCCTCCTACGAACTCGCGATGGAACGGTTGAACAAAACTGCGCCCGTCAACAAACTGAACACCGCACAGAAAAAGCAGATCGCGGAACTGGAATCCAAACACAAAGCCAAGCTCGCCGAGCGCGAGATTGCTTTGAAGGACGAGATCAGCACTGCCAGCAGCGCGGGCGACTTCGAGAAAATGGATCAACTCCAGAAACAACTCGTGGTGGAGCGGAAGTCTTTGCAGGCCGATTTGGAGGAGAAGAAGGAGCGGATACATCAGGCTTCGCCGCAGAAGTAGGTGCTGGCGTGGCGTGTTTTGAACGGCGTCCATCGCATTTGGCCGCTAACTTGACACGCGGGCGCGGGAACTTATAGTCCCGCCAGTAAACGATGCACACCGTGAACGAGTCCCAGCTCCCAGACAAATTTGAACCGCCAGCCCGCAGGCGCGGCAGTTCGCTCAAGGAATTCAAATCGCATGGACGCGGTTTCTGGCGCGATGTTTCCGAAAGCGATTGGAACGATTGGCGTTGGCAGCTCAAGAACCGCATCACATCGCTGGAACAACTCCAACGGCTGATGCCCACACTCACGCCGGAAGAATTCGCCGGAACGCAGTTGGCCAACCAGAAGCTTTCGCTCGCCATCACGCCGTATTTTTTCAACCTCATTGATCCAGCGGATGAACTTTGCCCCATTCGCCGCCAGATGATTCCGCGCGTGGAAGAGACGCAGACGGCAGCTTGGGAGATGAGCGATCCGTGCGGGGAAGATTCGCACTCACCAGTGCCCGGCTTGGTGCATCGCTACCCGGATCGCGTGTTGTTTCTGGTGACGGATCGGTGTGCGTCCTATTGCCGGTATTGCACGCGGTCACGGCTGGTGAGTAACGCCACCGGGTACGACTTTCATCCCGAGTTCGACAAGCAGATCGCCTACATCGAGCAACACACCGAAATCCGTGACGTGCTGTTGAGTGGTGGCGACCCATTGTTGTTTAGCGATGAGAAACTGGAGTACCTCCTGAGCCGCTTGCGAGCGATCCCGCATGTGGAGTTTCTCCGTATCGGAACACGCATTCCGATTTTCCTACCACAACGCATCACGCCGGAGTTGTGCGCCATGCTCAAACAGTTTCATCCGTTGTTCGTCAGCATCCACTCAAATCATCCGCGCGAACTGACCATTGAGGTTCGCGATGCTCTCGGACGACTTGCCGATGCTGGCATTCCGCTCGGCAACCAAGCGGTGTTGCTCAAGCATGTGAACGATGATGTCGAAATCATGCGCGCGCAGATGCAAAAACTGCTGATGTGCCGCGTGAAGCCGTACTACCTCTACCAGTGCGATCTCATCGCAGGCTCTGCTCACCTGCGCGCGAGCGTGCGGAAAGGGCTGGAGATCATGGAAGCATTGCGCGGTCATACTACGGGCTATGGCGTGCCGACTTATGTTATTGATGCGCCGGGCGGCGGCGGCAAAGTGCCGGTGAGTCCCGACTATGTTTTGAGCCGCAATGCCGACCGGGTGGTCATCCGCAACTACGAGGGGAAAATCTTCGAGTATCCCGAAGCTGCGGATGGAACGCCGACGTTTGCCGCGCCGACGGAAATCGAAGAGCCGGAACTGGCCTGAGAGCCTGCGCTCGGCTCAGAGAGATTTGTGTGAGCCGTCGCAGAAGGACGCGTTCTTGGAATGTTTGCAACCGCACCACGCCACTTTCTTTTCTTCGGTGATGTCCACTTTCATTGGAGAGAAAGCTGTTCCCTTGTGAGAGCCATCGCAGAACGGCTGGCTTTTGGAGCGTCCGCACGTACACCAATAATAGCTGCCGGGCTTGACGGTTTGAACGATGGGAAACTTTTGGGCAGAGACGGGTTCGCTCATAAATTGTTTCAGTTACCAACGTGATTTTCGTTCTGTTGAGCTGACGAACGCGTCCCGCAGGCGAAGCATTAGGCGCAGCTCAGTGCTTTGAATCATCTGGGCCAGGCTCGCTGTCTTTGGTGAACCACCAGACAACAAGAGCGGGGCCGAAACAAAGTGTCACGCCAATCGGCATACCAAAAATACTCCAGAAAGCATCCATAAGTTGACGCGAGATTTGCGCTTGAGGCGGAGAATGTAAAGAACGTTTTCAGACATGAGACTAACTCGGGGGCAGCCGCAGCGCGCACAGAGTGCAGATGACTCTGCTTTCATCCTAACTTCCGCAGTTGGAATCAAGGCGTAGCCAATTAAACCACGGATGAACACGGATAAACACGGATTCCAAATCGGAAATGAGGTTCAACCGCTGGATGAGCGAGCCGCGTCCATCTGTGTCCACCCATCCGTGGTTGAGCTGTGGGTTCTAGGTTCATCAAGACCACGTAGAGCGGTAGCCGGAGGTGCGCCCGAAGCCGTCGCGTCTGATGTCAGTGCGTTGTGCTTGCGTGAGCATGACAGCGTCCGGCGTGGGTGAGGAAAGATTGGTGATGCTTTGAAACGCGGAGTCGCCCCAGATGCCGCCGTAGAAATAGCGACCCGACTTCGCATCGAAATAATTGTAAGGCATCGGATAAAACGCGCGGAACGGCGCGTGATAATAGCCCACGCCCGGCACATGATAGTTGTTGGTATAGACATCTGCCGCGCTGACTGCTGCTGGCCCGTTGACTGGATTGCAACCCGTCAATGCGCCTGCGGAAAGCCCGCCGATCAAGACCAGCCGGATGCTGCGGCTACGTTTCACCTGAATAAAAGGAGTCGTTCAACCCACCATCGAAGCGGCGATGATGATGGACACGCCGAGGATGACTGCTCCTGCGACGATGGCTGCGGCCACGTTTTTATTTTCAACGATCTCTTTGGTGAGGTTTCCCGGCGTGCATTTGTCGAACAATTTGAATCCGATGACAGCGCACGCGAGTCCCACGGCGGCGAAGATGACCATGTTCGAGATGGCGTGACCAAGACTTTGCGGATGCCATGTGGATGCGGGCGGAGTGACGATTTCTTGTGCGAACAACGACGGTGCGGTGAGCAAGACGAGGAGGAACAAGAGACGCGTGATCGAGTTTGGTTTCATGTGCGAGATTGATGTTGGTTGTGATGGGAACGCGAGGAGAGAGTTGAGAATCTGGAGTAGGGTGTCAAGCAAGGGACAATTGCCGATGCACAAACGTCACCTTGGCGAACTTCATGGCCCCGTTGTGCCGCATGTTTTTCCTGTTTTCCAGAACCCGTTTCCCGCACAACTAAGTCATGTCTGCGCCCGCACCTCTGATCGAATTGCGAAACGTCACCAAGCGTTACGATGCCGTGAGCGTTCTCGCCGATGTCTCTCTCAACGTCGCGCGCGGTGAATCCCTCGCCATTGTTGGGCCGAGCGGTTCTGGGAAAAGCACCTTGCTGCAAATCATCGGCACACTGGATCGCGCCACGAACGGTGAAGTGTTGCTTGATGGAAAAAATCTCGCCGCTCTCAACGACATTCAACTTGCGGCTGTTCGCAGCCAGCAGATCGGCTTCGTATTTCAATCTCACTATCTTCTGCCGCAATGCACCGTGTTGGAAAACGTCCTCGTGCCGACGCTGGCCGCGTCAGGTAGGGCGCGTCACTCCGTGCGCGCCACTCACCAAGACCACGCCGACGGCGCGCACAGAGTGACGCGCCCTACCGAAACCCCCGAAGCCCGCGCGACTCGGTTGCTCAAACGCGTCGGACTCAGCGAGCGCTTGCACCATCGCCCCGGCCAACTCAGCGGCGGCGAACGTCAGCGCGCCGCCGTCGTCCGCGCGCTCATCAACCGCCCGCAACTGCTGCTCGCCGACGAACCCACCGGCGCGCTCGATCACGCTTCCGCAACTGCGCTCGGCCAGTTGCTCGTCGAGTTGAACAAAGAAGAAGGTGTGACCTTGATCGTCGTGACGCACGCGATGGATTTGGCGAAACGCATGGGACGCGTGGCGCGGATTGAAGATGGCAAACTGATCGAGGATGGAAGATAGAAAATGGATGATAGCCAAAACAACGCAGCGCGGAGGCCGCAGGCTATGGAGTGCGGTGACTTGTCACCGCTTTCCCCGCTTGGTGGACTTGTCCACCAAGCCGCGCCGCGTCCAGCGGCGCAACGTGAAGACACCCCGCCCACTCTGGACGAAAAGCCGCCGCGCGCCAAAGCCCCTTGGCCACACGCACCCGTCCACAAGCTCAACGACAACGCTGTCTATTTTGTCACCACTGGCACGCTGCACAAGGAACGACTCTTCATCGATAAGACTCGTCTCGACTTGCTGGAGCGACGCCTCATGGAACTGGCCAATCATTACCATTGGCAGCTTGAAGCGTGGGCGGTGTTTTCAAATCACTATCATATCGTCGCGCGCGGATTTCCTGATTCGGCCAACCTCGGCAAATTCCTCAAACATCTGCACGCCGACACCGCTCGTGAGTTAAACCGCCTTGATGGAAAAGTGGGTCGCCAAGTCTGGCATAACTTTCGTGACACGAAGCTGACGTTTGAGAAATCGTATCTGGCACGGCTGAATTACGTTCACCAGAATGCGGTGCGTCACAAGCTCCTGCCGGTGGCGAACCAGTATCCATGGTGTTCAGCGGCGTGGTTCGAGCGCGTGACTACTCCCGCGATGGTGCAAACGATTTACAGCTTCAAAACCGATCAGGTGAAAGTGGACGATGACTTTTGACGAATCACAACACCGCGCAAGAAGCCCGCTAGCTTTGGAGTGCGGTGACTTGTCACCGCTTTCCGCAGGCGACTTGTCGCCGTCGAGCGTGGAAGTGCGTGTGCTTGTCGCGAGGCGTTCGGTCTGGGTGGTTCGCCGCACCGCTGGACGCGGTGCTACTTGGGCGACAAGTCGCCCAAGCGGGCAAAGCGGCGACAAGTCACCGCACTCCAAGGCGCGGAGGCGCATTCAACGATGACACTTCGCACCCTCATCCGACGTAGCCTGCGATTCCACTGGCGCTCGCATCTGGGCGTGGTGCTGGGCGCTGCCATCGGCAGCGCGGCACTCATCGGCGCGCTTGTGGTGGGGGATTCGGTGAAGGGGAGTTTGCGGGAACGGGCAATGTTTCGACTTAGCGGCGACCATCTTGCAATGAGCCTCCAAGATCGTTTCTTCGGAGCGAGTTTGTTTGATCGCATATTCGAGGCAGGCACGAACAACGCGTCGCAGGTGAATAGCAAACCACCAACCACCCCAACAGTCATTTGGGGATCTTACGGCCAATGGAATGGCAGTGTGGGTTTGGCATTACCTGCCAGCGCGATCCGGCAGGATGGTGCCGCCCGCGCCAACGCGGTCAGTTGCTACGGGATGGACGAGCGATTCTTCAAGCTCCTCGCCCATACTCCCGATGTCGCCCCGGGCACGGTTTTTTTGAACGAGGCACTCGCCCGACAATTGGATGTGCAGGTTGGTGATCGGTTGATCTTTCGCGTACAAAAGCCGTCGGCACTTTCAACTGAAGCTTCGATTTCGCGGCGGACGGAGTCGAGTGTCGCCTTGCCATTGACCGTGGCGAAGATTTTGCCAGCTTGGCCCGGAGAATTCAGTTTGGCAGCAAAGGCAACTCCTTCTCTCAACGCGTTCTTGTCCCTTCAGGAACTACAGCACGCCGTCGCTCGTGAAGGTCGTGCCAATCTCATGCTGATCAGTTGGGGGATCAAAGTGCAACGCCCTAGCGTCCGCGACCACATGAGGCATTTTTTGCGGGAAATGCGGCCCGGCGGTGCTGGACTCCAACGCGGCAGTCTTATCAGCGTGGGGGAAATGGCCGATGACCGGGAGACCTTGCTTCTGGTTCAAACTTATCTCGAAACCAACTGGCGACTGAATGATGCGGAGACACAACTCTATCTGGCAGCTTCGCCATCGGTCGTTGAAATCAAATCGGAACGTATCTTCCTTGATCCTCCAATCGCCCGCTCCACACTCGCCGCCGACACCAACGCCCAACCCATCCTCACCTACCTCGCCACATTGCTCCGCTCCGGAACGAACGCCGCACCTTACTCCATGGTCACCGCCGCCGGTGCGCCGTGGACGCCAATGGATTTACGCGATGACGAAACTGTCGTGAGCCAGTGGCTCGCGGAGGATTTACGAGTGAAGCCCGGTGATGAAATCGCATTGAGTTATTTCCAGCCGGAGTCCGGCGCGAAGTTGGAGGAAGCCACGAACACATTCCGCGTTCACAGCATCGTGCCGATGGAAATGCCGTGGTCGGATCGTACGCTCATGCCGGATTTTCCCGGTATCGAGAAAGCTGAAAGCACGAGCGAGTGGGATGCAGGTTTTCCACTGACTTACAAAGTTCGGCCAAAGGATGACGATTATTGGAAGCAACATCGCGGCACGCCCAAGGCGTTCATCACACTCGCCGCCGGACAAAAGATGTGGGGCAATCGCTTCGGCAATCTGACGGCTATCCGATTTCAGATTCCATCAGGTAGCAGCGGACGTGATTCCGCTCCAACTGAAACGGGTGAAGGTCAGAGCCGACTCACGTCGGCTGCTACAGTTGATGAATTTCGCACCGGACTCGAAAAGAAAATCCTCTCCACTCTCAAGCCGGAGGAACTCGGCCTGCGCTTCGAGCCGGTGCGGGAACAAGCACTCAAAGCGGCAGAGGAGTCCCAAGACTTCGGTGGATTGTTCCTTGGTTTCAGTTTCTTTGTCATCGCGGCGGCATTGTTGTTGATGGCGATGTTGTTTCAATTCGGCTTGGAGCAACGCGCGTCGGAGATCGGCACGCTGCTCGCGCTGGGCTTCACGCCGAAACAGGTGCGGAAACTTTTTCTGCACGAAGGAGTGGCGCTGGCGTTCATCGGCGGCGTGATTGGAGCGGTCGGCGGAATCTATTATGCGAAGGCGATGATTCACGGCTTGAGCACGATCTGGCGGGACGCGGTGGGTGCAACTGCTTTGAGCTTTCACGTCACGGGGCAAACGCTACTCATCGGCATCTTCGCAAGTGTGGTGGTTTCCTCACTCACGATCTGGCTGGCGTTGCGGAAGTTTGTGAATCGTCCGGCGATGCAATTGCTCACGGGCGCGGATTTGGAGTGCGGTGACAAGTCACCGTCGAGTGTTGAGGGGCGGTTGTCTTGGTGGAGGCGTGTGCTGTTGGTGATTCGTCGTGCCGCTCTGCGCGGCACTGCTTGGGCGACGAGTCGCCCAAGCGGGAAAAGCAATGACAAGTCACCGCACTCCATAGCGTGGCTCGCGTTGGCGGGGGCTGTGGGATTGGTGGGATGGACGCTGGCGCACGGGGACATGGCGAATGCCGGCGCGTTTTTCGGTGCTGGTGCGTTGGTGTTGGTGTCGGGACTGGCGTTCGCAAGTGCGAAGCTTTCTCAAATGTCCGAGCACCCCCTCACCCCGTCCCTCTCCCCATCCGATGGGGTGAGGGACGGGGTGTGGGGCAACGCGATTACTCTGACATCGCTCGCATTGCGCGGCTGTGCGCGGCGGCGCAAACGCAGTCTCGCCACTATCGCGATGCTGGCGTGCGGGAGTTTTCTCATCGTGAGCATGGGCGTGTTTCGTTTGGATGCGAATCGGGACGCGACTCAAAAGACATCCGGCACGGGCGGCTTTGCGCTCATCGGTGAAACAGCAATGCCCGTCGTGCATGATTTGAACTCAGCGTCAGGGCGGGATTTCTTTGCGCTGGACGAAAAAAATTTGAGCGGCGTGAATGTTGTTCCCTTCCGCGTGCGCGCCGGGGACGAGGCGAGTTGTCTGAATCTGAACGCAGCGCAGAAGCCGAGGTTGCTTGGTGTGAAACCGGAAATGTTGCGCGGACGGTTCGGTTTTGCGAAGGGTGAGGGTTGGCAGGTTCTCCAATCGGCAATGAGTCAACGACTTCTTACGTCGTCGCCTACAAACGAAATCTCCGCCATCGGCGACGCCAACTCCATCCAATGGGCCATG
>JAYUAV010000034.1:0-19952 GCA_043741175.1 Verrucomicrobiota bacterium | reverse complement strand
TGTTCATGCGTTTCCTGCCCATGATCGCGATCTCTGAAGTCAAAGGCGTGACGCCCGAAGCTGATCCGCACCATCCGTCGGCGGGCGGTCACGGTAACGGAGGGAAACACTGATGAGTGCCAACGCAAAACCTTACGGATTGATCGCCGAGTTTGAAAACACGTCCTCCGTGTTGCACGCGGCGGAAAGCGTCAACGAAGCTGGTTTCCGCAAGTGGGATGTGTTCACGCCGTTCCCGATTCACGGGATGGATAAGGCGATGGGCATCAAGAATTCCAAAGTCGGCTGGTTCTCTTTCCTCGGCGGCGTGATCGGTTACTCAACTGGCATGTTGATGATCTGGTGGATGAACGCCGTGGATTACCAAATCCTCGTCGGCGGCAAACCGATGTTCAGCCCGCACGGCGCGTTCCCGCCGTCGTATGAACTGACGATTCTGTTCGGCGCGTTCGGCGCGATTGGCGGCATGATGTTCCTGAACCGCCTGCCGAAGCTGCATCATCCGTTGCTCAAGCACAAACGCTTCGCCCTCGCCACGCATGACAAATTCTTTGTCGTGATCGAGACGGCTGACCCGAAGTATTCCGAGAGTGAAACCCGCAAGTTGCTCGAAGCTGCTGGCAGCAAGCGCATCGAAATGGTGGAGGAATAACATGCGCTATTTTATTTTAATCTTTGCAGTGTTGGTGTTGATCGCCGTCGGTGTGGCGGGTCGGCGTGGTGATCTGACGCGCAATCGTCCGATCCAAATTTTCCCGGACATGAAGCGGCAGTTGAAACTGCGTCCGCAAACAGCCAACGGCTTTTTCGCCAGTGGCCTTAGTTCGCAGTTGCCGCAGCCCGGAACGATCTCGCAGGAGAAACCGCTGCTCGTCGGCACCAATGAAGTCTATTCGTTTGAAGACGCACCGGTAAACACGGGGCGCGTGACGGGTGCGACGAACTTCATCGAGTTAAATGCGTTTCCAGTGACGGAGAAATTGCTCACACGCGGACATCGTCAGTTCAACATCTATTGCGCGCCATGCCACGGCCAGACCGGTGAAGGCAACGGCATTACCAAGAAAATTGGCGCGATGGCAATCGTGGCGAACCTTCACGACAAACGCATTGTTCAAATCACTGATGGGGAAATCTTCAACATCGCCAGCAACGGCAAAGGCGTGATGCAAGGTTATGCGCCGCAGATCACGGTGGAAGATCGTTGGGCGGTCGTCGCCTATCTTCGCGCGCTCCAACTGAGCCGCCTCGGAACTGTGGACGATCTCTCGCCCGAAACCCGCGCGAAACTCAAGTAACGTATGAGTCAAAAATCAAATCTCGATAACGACCACACGCCGATGCCGCAGCCATTGGACTTGTCCAAGTGGCGCAATCTGCCGGTGCAGTTGTTGATCGGCGGACTTCTCGTGGGACTGCTCGGTCTGGCCGTCAGTTACAAAGGTGGCGGCGTGGATTTCCTTTTCGCCTATCTTGTGGCGTTCATGTTCATCCTGAGTCTTGGCGCGGGTTCGCTGTTCTTGGTGATGGTGCATCACTTGTTCGATGCAGGTTGGTCCGTTCCGATTCGGCGCACTTGCGAGAACCTTTCTTACTCGGTGTTCAGCATCCTGCCGGTCTTGTTCATCCCCATCGCGATTTGGGCGAAGAAGATTTATCCGTGGATGACGATGAATCCGCCTGACCACGCGTTGCATTCCAAGCAACCGTTGTTCACGATGGCGGGATTCTATATTGTCGCGGTCATCTGTTTCGCGACATGGTTTTTTCTGTCGCAACGCCTCCGTCATTGGTCACTCAAGCAGGACGAAACGGGCGCTGCCGAATGCACGCACAAGATGCGTTTCCTCTCCTACACAGGCATCTTTGCGTTTGCTTTCACGCTGACCTTCGGCGCGATCATGTGGATGAAGGCGCTGCAACATCAATGGTTCTCCACAATGTTCGGTGTGCATTATTTCGCGGGCAGCGTCTGGCTGGTTCTCGCGACGGTCTATGTCATCACGATGATTCTGGATCGCCAGCGCGTCTTGAGCAAAGTGCTGCACGAGCATCAATACTATTTCCTTGGCACGCTGATGTTCGCGTTCACGGTGTTCTACGCCTACGTCACGTTCTCGCAATATTTCATCATCTGGAACGCGAACATGCCGGAAGAAACATTCTACTACGTGATGCGCGAGAAGGGGACGTGGTTCTTCGTGAGCTTGGTCATAATCTTCGGCCATTTCTTCCTACCGTTCCTTGCGTTGTTGCGGATAGACATCAAGAGCAACTTCGGCCTCATGGTGCCGATTGCGATTTGGGTCTGGCTGATGCACTTCGTGGACATGACATGGAACGTGATGCCCGTTCGCTTCCCGAATGGCTTCCCGATTCTCTGGGGCATCATTGCTTTGGGACTCGTGGCGTTCATGGCGGGAATGCTCGCGATTGTTTTCCTGAAAAAGTTCAACAGCACCCCGCCGTTTCCGATCAAAGACCCGCGCCTCATCGAAGCGATGGGCTTGTATCATCCGGTGGCGACGCCGATCTCCGGCGGTGAGATTGATCAGGCGGATAAACTGCACGGTGCGCCGGTTCAACCGAAAGGATCACACTGATGAGCAACTCCTGGGAATCTGAAAACAAGTGTTGCGGCAAAAATTGTTCCGTGACGGTAGCGGCGGTCATCGTCTGTTTGATCTTCGCCGCGCTCGTCTGGAAGACCCGCCAATACACCACGCCTACTCCGCTTGGCGCTGACCGTGCGGCAGAACGATCCAAGGCACTCGTTGAGTTGCGCGCCAGTGAAACTGACGCGCTCACTACGGTCGCTTGGATTGATCAAGGCAAGGGTATCGTTCGTTTGCCGATTGCCGACGCGATCAAGCTCGCCGAGAAACAATGGCAGAATCCTGCTCAGGCTCGGGCGACATTGAATGACCGGGTGGAGAAGGCCTTCTTTGTGCCGCCGCCACCGCCTCCGAAACCCAGCGCGTTTGAATAATTTCCGTTGTCTGTTTCAATGACCGCGACTTCGCCTATAACGCCAAGCAAGATTGATTCATCCTGCCGGTTGCCGCTCTTTGCGCTGTTCAGCGGCGCGGCGCTCTGGCTCGTGTTGAGTTCCGTCTTTGGCCTCGCCGCTTCGATGACTTTTCACAAGCCCTCGATGTTCGCTGACTGCACTGTGGGGACTTATGGGCGCGCGTATCCGGCGTGGTCGCATCTGCTCGTGTATGGGTTTGCGATTCCGAGTGGACTCGGTGTGGGACTGTGGTTGCTCGCGCGACTTGGTCGGGTGGAAGTCGCAAAACCTTTCCTCATCGCGGTAGGCGCGAAACTCTGGCATCTCGGCGTGCTGGTCGGTTTGGTCGCGATCATGAATGGCCAAACTTCCGGCTACGAATGGTTCGAGTTGCCGCGCTATGCTGCGGTGATTCTCTTTCTTGCGTTCGTGCTGATGGCGATCTGGGTGTTCGTGACCTATTCGCGTCGCTCGGAAGAAACGTTGTATCCGTCACAGTGGTTTGTCCTCGCGTCGCTGTTCTGGTTTCCGTGGATTTTCTCGACTGCGGTTTTGCTGCTGCAATTTTTTCCCGTGCGCGGCGTGGTGCAATCTTCGGTGGCGTGGTGGTTCGCTGGTAATTTGCTGAACGTGTGGCTCACGCTGTCTGGTTTGGCGGCTACGTTCTATCTGTTGCCAAAACTCACCAATCGTCCACTGCAAAGTCATTACCTCGCGTTGTTCGTGTTCTGGACGGTTTTGATCTTCGGCACATGGACGGGCATCCCGATGCACTCACCGTTGCCCGCGTGGATGAGCACGTTGAGCAGTGCAGCCACAGTGATGATGATTGTTCCTGCGCTTGCGATTGCCGCCATCGTTCTCAAAACTTGCTGCGGAGCAAATGTTGTGTGTAACGGCGAAACATTCTGCTACACCAGATTTGGTGCTGCGTCGCTGGTGCTTGCGACATTTGTTGCTGCTATCGCGGCATGTCCCGCCGTGGCGCGCGTGACGGATTTCACTTGGTTCACGCATGGTCATACGACGCTGCGGCTCTACGGATTCTTCGCGATGACAATGTTCGCCGCGATTTACTATATCCTTCCTAAAGTTTCTGGCGTGACGATTTGCCCGCGCCGCATCAAGGGACACTTCTGGGTTGCGATGCCGGGAGCGTTATTGTTGGCAGTGCCGATGATCATTGGCGGAATCAAGCAGGGCTTGAAGCTGGCTGACGCAAGTGTTCCGTTCCTCGATTCCACCAAAGCCGCGATAATGGGATTCCGTATCGGCACACTCGGTGAAGTTTTAATCGCCATCGGCGCGCTGGTTTTTCTCGCGAATGTTTTGCTCTCAATCTTGAGTCACTACCGCACCATCGCTAAAGCCAAGTTCGCTGATGCCATAGCAATCCAACTGGCGGAGGTGAAATCGTGAAATCCAGCAGCATCGTTTTCCTCACGGCGTTCATCGCGCTCTCGGCTTCTTGGGCGGGCTTCGTGCTCGTGCCGCAAATCCAGTTGGGGCGTGCTGATCAGGCCAAGACCATTCCGGCGGGAGACAAGTATCCGGTAGCGCGTCCGGGGTTGGCAGCGCAAGGCGCGGAAGTTTATCGCTCGCTCGGTTGTGTTTATTGCCACAGCCAGCAGGTCGGTCAAACGGGCGTGAAGGTGGAAGTGGTTTTGCTCGATGCGGGTACGAACGCCGACAACACACTTAGCGCGCTCAAGAAGGTGAATGCTGAACTCGGCAAACCCGAAACTTTTATCGGCCTGCCCAAGCAGATCGCCGAAGTTGCAGACATTGCTGCTTCCGATGCGTTGGTGAAAGCGGTGACTGACGCTGGTGGGAAGATTGAAGTGAATGTTGTTCCGACCGGGGCGGACATTTCTCGCGGTTGGGGAAAGCGTCGCACGGTGGCGCAGGATTACGTTTATGATGCCGTGGTGCAACCCGGCACGCGCCGCGCGGGACCTGATCTGGCGAATGTGGGCGCACCCGCGCGGAAGCCCGATGCCAACTGGCAATTGCGCCACCTCTATGAGCCGCAGTCTGAAGTCACCGGCTCGACGATGCCGGGATATCGTTTCCTGTTTGAGAAACGCAAAGTGAGCAAGGTGACTTCTGCCGACGCGCTCAAGTTGACTGGTGAATTTGCGCCGCCCGCTGGTTTTGAAATCGTCCCGACCGACGATGCCCGCGCATTGGTCGCATACTTGTTGAGTCTGCGCGCCGATGCGCCGTTGTTTGAATCTCCAGTGACGCCGCCGCCTGCGCCTGTTGCTACTGCTGCTGCTGCTGCGAAATGAACGCCGACCCGAAACAATCTTGCTCCATGACCAACGAAGCCGAACCGACGGCAGCGATGACGGCCATGCCGGTGTGGCTCGTGGCGCTCATGCTCTCGCTGCTGTTTCTTGGGGCGTGGTATTTCGATCTTTATGGCGGTTGGTTTGAAGCGAAGGTGTATGCGCCCTATAGCTCCGTTGCAGATGTGCAGCGCTATCAACCGAACACGGATCCCAGTGCCAGCTTCATTGCACAAGGTAAGAAACTGTTCACCGATAATTGCGCGGTTTGCCACATGGAAACCGGTATTGGTAATCCAGCGAACGGTTGTCCGCCTTTAGTTGATTCCGACTGGGTGAAACATCCGACGCCGGACCGGATCATCATGTTGATCTCAAAAGGTCTTAACGGTCCGATCACGGTGAATGGCAAAGTCTATAACACCGGCGCGATGTTGGCGGTTGGTGATTCGCTGATGGGTGACGAAAAAGAGAAGGCCTATAAGATTGCGGCCATCGCTTCTTACGTGCGCAAACAGTTCGGCGGGATTTCAGTCATCGTGAAACCTGAACAAGCTGAGGCGGTTCGTGCGAGCATCAAGGATCGCTCCGCCAACTACACAGCGGACGAGTTGCTCAAAGTTCCGTGAGTAGAGCGGTTGTCAGCGTGACTCGATTTGGCTGATCGCCCACTGCGCGTGTTCGGTGATCAATGGTTCGGAATCTTCACTCGCTTTCTTCAACGCTGGGAGCGCGCTTCGGTCTCCCATATTTCCCAACGCGACACAGACATTGCGTAGAATTCCCCGGCGTTTGGTGCGGAGCATTGGTGTGCCTGCAAACATGCTTTTGAATCCCGTGTCATCGAGATGAAGTAATTTGAGCAAGTCAGGTGTCGTCAGATCGGTGCGGGCGTGTGCCTTCATCAGACTTCCTTCGCGCGCGAACTTATTCCACGGACACGCGGCGAGGCAATCATCGCAGCCGTAGATGCGATTGCCGATGAGCGACCGGAGTTCCAGCGGGATCGAACCTTTGAGTTCAATGGTGAGGTAGGAAATGCACAGGCGCGCATCGAGTTGGAATGGTGCGGTGATGGCGTTGGTCGGACAAGCGGTGATACAGCGTGAACAGGAGCCGCAACGATTTTTCTCCGGCGCGTCGGGTTCGAGTTCAAGCGTGGTCAGAATTTCCGCGAGGAAAATCCAGTTGCCGAGTTTGCGGCTGATGAGGTTGGTGTGCTTGCCAACGAAGCCGATACCAGATCGCTGGGCGAGATCGCGTTCGAGAATCGGGCCAGTATCCACATACCAAAGCGAGCGTGTGTCGGCGGCGAGTTGATTTACGAATACGCTGAGGGCTTTGAGTTTGTCCGCGAGAATGTCGTGATAGTCGGTGAACCGGCCGTAGCGGGCGATTTCTCCGAATTGCCGATTGCCGATTGTTGATTGCCGATTTGGGGAGTGATAGCTGGCGGCTAAACAGATTATGCTGCTCGCATTTGGGAGGACGAGTTGCGGATCGGTTCGCTTGGGTGCATTGCGCTCGATCCAGTTCATTTCACCGTGATGTTTTTTGCCGAGCCAGGACTGGAGATGCGGCGCGCTCTCCGGCGACGCGGCTGTGGTGAAGCGGCAATCGTCAAAGCCGAGCGCAAGCGCGTGCTGACGGATGGCTTCTTTCATCGGCAGGGGAAAGATGTGATAGGCAGAAGAATGTTTGGCAGGGGAATGAAAACAAATGCTTTTCCATTCCCCTGCCAAACATTCCCCTGCCTTTGCTCGGAATTCATTTTCGCGGTTTGGTGGCGGCGCGGAATTGAACGATGACTTGTTGCGCGACTTCACGGGCGGAGCGGAGATCGCTGTTGAGCAACACGTCGGCTTGCTTGTAAAACTTTTCGCGTGCAGCCAGCATCGCGCGAATTTTGCCGAGCGGATCGGGATCATGGAGCAGGGGACGATGCGATTGATCTTTGACGCGGTCGTAAATCTTTTCTGGCGTAAGCCAGAGGCAGAACACGAGCGAATGTTTTTTCAGGCTGACGAGATTCGCTGGATTGGTGGGCAAACCGCCGCCAGTGGAGATGACTGCGCCCGTGTATGCACTGAGTTCCTCCACAAGCTGGGCTTCCAGTTGGCGAAAGGCAGGCTCGCCGTTCTGCGTGAAGATGTCCGCAATCTTTTTGCCGCTGCGTTCTTCAATGAGCGAATCGGTGTCGAGAAACTCCAACTTGAGATGCTCGGCCACGATGCGGCCTACGGTGGTCTTGCCCGTGCCCATGAACCCGATGAGCGTGATATTTTTGATGTGTCGGGCGGCGGTCACGCGCATGAAGTAACGGATTTACGAAGCTGGCGCACGAAATTTCTCCAACCCAACTCAATTCTGGGTGCATCCCATACTGCCCCCGTTGCGGATGTACCGGAGCGCGGGCCGCAACTCGCCCGCAGCACTTCATCACTGCAACACGTATGGATAATGTCACATGCCTTGGTTACTCCACGCGCTGCGAGCGAGGTGCCGCTCACGCTCCGTCAAATCAGTGACCACTACTTTGGTCGCACCCCAAGGCCGCGCCCGTTCGAGTGGAACAGCACTCGTGTGTTGTTGGAGTTCATGCCGCTTCATCAACGCAGACCTCCTCCGTCTCCTCGGCGTCCCAATTTAGATGCGTTGGCCCTGGATTTACTTCCTGTCCCTGCACAAAGAAGGGATGTGCTTGGAAGTGGAGAAAGAGCGGGTCATTGATGTCACGCAGCCGATCAATCAGGGCGTCACGTCAGACCGTGTGGTCACCGATTAGCGCAACATTCGGGTGCGCGAAATCACCTGTTGCAATCCGTGTCATCCGCAGGCTGCGCGTCCACGGCATCGCCCCACCTCGCTAGCCCAAACTTTAACCAACACAACCGGACACCAATGAGAATAGCATGTTCCGCTGTTCTCAATTTGCCATGCTCAGTGATTACATCCTTTGCGTCCTTGCGGCTTTGCGTTAAAACCTTCGCCCGATGTTTGAACTTCTTAAAACCGACGCGCACTCGAAGGCGCGTTTGGGAAAGTTAACGACCGCGCATGGAGTGGTGGACACGCCGGTGTTCATGTCCGTGGGCACGCAGGGCAGCGTGAAGGCACTTGATCCGCGCGAGCTTCGCGAGATGGGCACGCAGATCATTCTCGGGAACACGTATCATCTCAACATCCGCCCCGGCATGGACATCATCCGCGCGGCGGGCGGGTTGCATAAATTCATCAACTGGGATTTGCCGATCCTCACAGACAGCGGCGGGTTTCAGGTGTTCAGCCTCGCGAAAATTCGAAAGGTCAAGACGCACGGCGTCGAGTTCCGTTCGCATGTGGATGGCTCACTGCTTTTCTTGGGACCGAAAGAAGCGATGGAAATTCAACGCACGCTCGGCTCGGACATCGCGATGGTGTTCGATGAATGTCCCGCGCACGACGCGCCTGCGAAAGAGCAGCGTCTCGCCGTTGAACGCACGATCCGCTGGGCGAAGGAATGTCGCGAACAACCGCGCGCGGAGGGACAACTTGTGTTTGGCATCTGTCAGGGCGGAAGCAATCCTGCACTGCGCGAGGAATGTGCAAAGGCGATTGTGGCGATGGAGTTCGACGGCTACGCCATCGGCGGCGTGAGCGTGGGTGAACCTGAGCCGGAGATGATGAAAGCCGTCGAGCTTGCCGAACCGTTTCTCCCGGCGCACAAGGCGCGTTACGCGATGGGCCTCGGCACACCGGCGCAGATGGTGGAGTTGATCGCGCTCGGCGTGGACATGTTTGATTGCGTGCTGCCGACCCGCGTGGCGCGCAACGGCACCGCCTACACGCGCAAGGGCGCGATCGGCTTGAAGGGCGCGATCTACAAAACGGACTTCGGGCCGCTTGAGGAAGGTTGCGACTGCTTCGCGTGCCGCCATTTCACGCGCGCGTATCTGCGACACTTGCTGCGCGTGAATGAAATCCTCGGCCTGCGGATGTTGAGCGTTCACAACTCCCACATGTATGTGAAGCTGATGGCGGATGTGCGCGCGGCGATTGCAGCGGGGACGTTTGCAGAATTTCGCCGCGAGTTCATCGCGGGGTTTGTGCCGTCGCAGAGAATTTTGTCTGCGCGGGCCGCAGCGAATTTGGAGCGGTGAAATAGAACATTCAAAGTCCAAGCTCCAACATCCAGAGAAGCACCAAGCTCAAAATCTCAAATTCCACTGATCCTGCACGCGATGATTGGCGGTTGATTCTTGGAACTTCTCTGAAGCTTGGATGTTGGTGCTTGGAGCTTTTGCATCAATTCGCCGGGGCGCGAAGACGGTAGAAGATCGTTGCGCTGGGATTGGAGTTTGTCAGGACAATGATCCGATTCGTAGGCGCGATGGCGATTTGCTGCCATGTCTGCCAGATGCCGATGTTCAATGCACTGTTCGTTTGAACTGCGTACGAAATCTGCGGCTGCGCTTCAAAGCTCAACGCAATGTTGCTCACGTATTTTGCGATCTGAAGACGCAACGCGCTCGCGACATCCTGCGGATCCGTTCGCGCGATGGATTCTTGAAGATTGCTCATACCGTCGCCATCCAGATCAACAGCCGCGTCGTTCGTCAGCACGTTCAGTCCGTTGTTCACTTCCCACCAATCAGCCATGCCATCACCATCAGTGTCAGACACAATAGTCCCCAGCAACGGGAGCGCGTTCCAACTGATCGGATCATTGGCGTAGTCGGAATAAACGCGCCGTTGCAATGCCGCTCCAAATCCATCCGCACCCGGCGGCCACGGCAACACATCGGCGTATTGCACCCGTTCCACGAGAATGAACGGCACGCTGCCATCCAGGTTCGGCGCGTCGGGGCGTTCGAGTTTCACATCGTCGGCGCTGTTGTCGAGTTTGCCGTTCCACGGGCCGAAGACAGGGATGCTTGCGGAAAAATCCCACTTCGCGCGGAACGTGGCGAGTTGTGCGGCGTTGGTGGGATTGAAGCCGACGACGAGCACATTGCTGCCTGCCACGAGTGTGGTAGCGAGGGGGAAAGTGAAGTCCACCGCATCGCGCAAGCGCCAGGCATTCGTCGGCGCAACGGTGCTGAACAACACAACATTTGTGGTCGCAGTGTTGAGCAGTTCGATGAATTCATTCACATCGTCATCCACCGCCACCGTGTTCGAGATCACATCCGGCGGATGATACATGATCGAGCGAACGATGATCGGGCCGACGAGCGGGCCAGAGTTGTTAGTGCCGAGCGTGAGGGATTTCTGGGCAACGAAATGTTCTTCACCCACACTCGTAACGTGGCGACCGAAACTCACACCATTGGCAGACGCGCCGAAATTAAAGCCGTGATAGTAACCGGTGAGATTCGTTGTCGCATCGCCGCTGAACAGCCACACGTCATCGCCCGTGGAAGTCAGCCGGAAGTTGTTCGTAGCGATGGACTGATTATTGAATTGGCTTTCATCAAACACGACACAACCCAGCGGTGAAATCGTCGTGCCCGTGGCGATGCGATATTTCTTCGGCACAAAGAAATCATCCGAGATGAACCAACCGCCGATATTCACGGTGTTGGTCGAGGGATTGAACAACTCGATGCTGTCCACCTGCGGCAAATCCGTGTGCGCGAGGACTTCGTTCACCTTGATTAAAGCAAACAGCGCGTAAGAATCCGCCGCGCCCGGCGAGCCATTCAGCACTCCGCTCGCGCGCCAGTTCGGTTTGGAATCCCACGCATCCGGCGCGGCCAGTTGATCCACGACGACGAGTGAGAAACCAAGTCCGTCGGTGATCGGGTACCACGAGTTGTTGTAGCTGAAGTCGAGAACCTCCTCGTTCACCGCGTCGAGCAACGTGAGGCGTTCGCCGCCATTGTCGAGATAGCCTACATACGGCCCGGCGAGATTGAAGCCGCCGCCGTAGCGTTGCGTGAAGGCGACCGGATTGCGCGCGAGGATCAACGATTGCTGGGGTAAGAGCAGCGTGCTGTTCGTGAACACGAACGTGATGCCGTTGGTGAAGCTGACGCCTTGCAGGTCGAGCGTGAGGTTGGTGCTGAGGTTTCGCAGTTCGATGAACTCGAACTCTTGCGCGTCATTCGTTGAACCGGCGAGGGGCGCGGGATTATACATCAACTCAGTGACGCGAAGGAATTGTTGCGCGAGCGACGGATTCCCCGCGTAGCTGGCTGAATTGGCGACGCGCCCGAATTTATCCGTGAGCACCACGGTTTCGCCACGGGCGGAAAGCTGGCCGGAATACGGGCCTGACACGAGGCAGTATTGGTTCGTGGTCGGCGCAACGGCGCGTTGGCGGAACGCGTAAGGATTTTTCGCAACAAACAGCAAACCGACGTTCCCGCTCACGCCGCCGCCGGAGGGAACGACTGTGCCGGGCGGAAAGGTAAAATCAATCGAGCTGCTCAACTTCCAGCCGCTGATGTCCACGGCGAAAGTGTTCGTGTTACGGATGCGGATATATTCCTGCGCTTGATTGCCGCCGGCGGGATTGAAGTCGCCAATCTCAACCGCGACGTTCGCATTCGTGCTTTGACCGGCAGGAATGGCCGCGCCGGAACTCAACGGGCCGGACGCGAGAAACGTGCGTCGCCCCGGCAGGTGCGAATCAAGGATGCGCTGCGCCTGCGGACGCATTTCCTGCGCGGGATTCGCGGAGACCTGTCGCGTGCTGTTCGTCCACCAACCCCACTTGGCGAAATCCAGATCGGCGTCGGACGTGGCGACGCCGGGCGGGTCCATCAAGTTGAGCAATTCCGCGATGCGATTCTCGTTGGTGCGCTGCCCCAGCGGCGTGGTGGCGGGCTGCAACACTTCATCCATCAACGTGCGCAAGCGGCGCAGATAAATTTGATTCAGTTCGGCGTTGTTGAAGATGATGTCCTTGAAATTGTTCATGACCCCAAGCTGCAGCGATTGGTTCACATAAATGTTGTCGTCAAAGTAACCCGGACCGCTATACCAATCGTGACCGAAAGTGAGATCAGCATCCCACGGAAGCAACCGCCACTCGCGCGTGCCGTCGCTGTCGCGGTAGAGATAAAAATTCTTGTGCCCTTGATCGGTGCAACTGTTCACCACGACAGCCGCGAGATAGTTGATGGTCGCCGCGATGTTGGCATTGTCATAAACGTAACTGCGTCGTTGCGTGGTTGGGAGGCTCGTCGAAATCCCGGCGTTGAAAGCGGCGAGATCAGCGTTGCCTTCCTGCAGACGAGATTTTTTCTCCGCCGACCATGTGCCGGAACCCGGCGTGGTATAGACCTTGTAAAGCGCGCCGTTGGGATCGAGGCCGACGCGGTCGAGGTAGCGGTCGTCGCCATCCTCCACCATGTCGGCGATGGCGTGAAAACCGCCGTTGGTCTGGACGCGCACGGGGAACGCCCAATGTGCAAGCAGCCCGGCGCGATTGAACATTTCGTAGGCGAGCGTGTTGCGGACCTTGCTCTTGTCCGCCCAATTGGAAAGCAGATTGATGTCCTTGGCTTCCTTTTCGCCTTCACGCCATTTGAAGCGATTGCCCGCATTGAAATCTATGTCATGACTTTTCTTCGGGAACTCAGCAGTGGATTGCCCGTGCAGGTTGGCGAAGATGTTGTCGTAAAACCGGTCGAGGTAAAACAGCGTGCAACGTCCGCCCGACTCCGCGCTGATGGCGGCGTAATCCTCGACGAACAGATGCACGATGGGCAGCAGGCTGTTGGTTTCCGCAGCGGCGTTGAGCGCCACCGTGCCGTGGTAACGGTCATCGTCGTTCGCATCGAGGAAGCGCGGTGCGGTGCCGATGTTGGTGGAGGAATCTTTTGCTTCAACGCGCCAACGCAGCATTTGTCCGGCGCTCAATCCCGTGGAGGGAACGCTCGCCGTGTAAAGCCCGCCCGTGCCAGCGGTCATCGTCACGGCGACTTCGTTGGAGAACATGACGCGATGAAACAGCGTGACGTTGGTGATCGGAAACAAAGTCTGCGTGACGAGCGCGGTGACGGTGATGGAAGGACTCGTCGGGCCGCCGATGGGACGCGCGGGTTTGGTGAGTAATTCCACGACGGGCGGCACTGCGGTGGTGCCGAGGCTGTTTATCGAGCCGGGTGTTGTTGCGACAAGATAGAGCGGGCTGCCACCGCCGCCGCCGGAGAAAAACGCATCCAATTCCGGCAGCAGCAACAGGTCGCTGCTGTTGACCGAGGCATTCAACGATTGGATCGCCAGCAAGTTCGTGCCTTCAACCGCTGCCGAAAGCGGCACATTGAAATCCGCCCATGCCGAGTTCAATGAATCGTCGCGGGCGACGGTGGCCAGCGAATCCCATGAGAGTGAGACGGGCGTGAGGTTGGAGGCCACCAGCGTGCCATTCAACCACGCGGCGAATCCGTCATCGAATTTCATCCGCAAACGAAGGCTGTCTGCGGTGGCGACATTTGTGATCACCGGCTGAAAGCGCGTGAACAACGAGCGCGCCTGCCCGATCATTACGCTGCGCGGATTGGCATTGGTGCCAAAGTGCGACGCGTAGTTGACCGGCGTGGCGGTGTCATCCCACCCAAGGCCGCTCGTGCCGTTGCTCCAGACCGTGGTGGCGTAGGAGAGGTTCGTGTTCCAGCCGGGCGATTGCGCGCTGAAATCCGTGGCGTTCGGCCACACCTTCCATTTCACCGGCGCGCCTTGAGTGAGCACCGTCTTGGTCTGCAACGCGGGGAAGCCGTAGCTGATGTCCGTGGCTTGAACTGGAAACTCCGGCGTGAAATGCGTGGCGATGGTCACTCCGTCCGGCATCACCAGCGCGAGATAGTCGCCGTCGGGATCGAGTTTGAAATTCGTGTGCAGTGGTGCGCCGGGGTTGCGCCGGTCTTTGTTCGACGCGAACACCACGATGAATTGCGCCGGGCCGATGTTCGTATTGGGAAAACGCCACTTGGTCAGGTTGCCGGCGTTGTCGGTCAGATACCATCCGTCGAGCAAAACAGGGGTTGCGCCGTCGTTGTAGATTTCAATCCAGTCTTCGTGATTGCTGTCCTCATCGGTCAAGCCCCGGAGATTGGAAGCAAGAAATTCCGTGATGCGCACCGCGCCGGAAACCGGAAAAGCGGCGGCAAGGAAAAGCAAGGCAAGCACCAGCCGCACAGTAGAAAATGACATTGAGACAGAGTGCCATCAGTCCTCGCGACGAACAAGTGACCAAAATTGAGGAGGGTTACACATCTCACCCCGGCGTTTGCCCAGCAGCACCACCGGGGATCATCCCAAATCGAAACGTTCAAGCTGTTTTGCTTGGATCGCCCGGCTTGATCATCAATACGATCACCACAGAGATCAATGCCACTCCCGCAAACGCGCCGAAGATGAGATTCAGCGGGACTTTATGATCCTGCAACACGCCGAAGCCTACGTCTGCGAATCCACCAAAGCTGATGCTCACGAGATTCATCAGCCCGTAACCTGTCGCGCGCAGCTTGGGCCGCACGATCTGCGACAGGATGGGCATGTTGTTGCCGTCGAAAAATCCCCAGCCGATGCCGAACAACACGAGCGACGCGATGGCGAGCGAGAGAGAGTTCAAGTTCGGTGCGTTGCCCACACCGAACAACGCCGGAATGATGAGCACCATGCCGATGGCGCTGACGTAAATGCGACCGCGATCCGTCCGGCGCATCCATTTGTCTGCCAGCCAGCCGCCGAAGAATGCGGACACGATGGCCGCCGCCTGCCAATACAACGTCGCGGACACACCCGCCTTGCCCTGGCTGATGTTGAAACTTTTTTGCAAGATGGCCGGCATCCAATCGCGCACCACCCAACCCGCCAATGCTGGCAGCGTGAAATACATCACGAGCAGAATGAACGAACTATTCGTGAGCAGTTCGCGAAGTGCGGGGAGAACGCCAGGGTTATTGTCAGCGGCGGTTGAGGAAATATGTTTGGGCGCATCGCGCAGAACCATGAGGAGGATTGGCGCATAAATAATTCCCACCAGCCCCGTCACATTGAACATCCAACGCCAACCCAGCGCAGGCGCGTCCGCCACGTAACCGGTGAACCCGCCGAGAATCACGCCGCAATAAATCCCCATCTGATGCAGCCCCGTCGCGCGTGACCGAGTGTTGCCCGTGTGATAATCCGAAATCAGCGCCAGTGCCGCCGGGATATAGAACGCCTCGCTCATTCCCATCAACGTCCGCGTCCACAACAACCCGTCGTAAGTCGTCACATGCCCCGTCGCAAACGTGATCGCCGACCACGCGAACAGACTCCCGCAGATCGTGAACTTCCGCCCAAAGCGATCCGCGATGTAACCGCCGACGGGACTGAGAAAAGCATAGACCCATTTGAACTGACCGAGCATCTGTCCCCACGCTTTCTCTGAATGGATGCCCGTCACATCATTCATCACGGATGTTTTCATCGCGGCGATCATCTGACGGTCGAGGTAGTTCAGCAATGCCACTGGCACGAGCAGCGCGACGATGAGCCACGCGTAGCGACTGAGTGATTTTTCCTGATTCATGTGGGCGAAGGTTAATCCAATCCCCGGAGCCAGGACAATCAGACAGTCTGAATTGAACCGACACGTCGCGACTCCAACGAGCGTTGCGTTATTAAAAAACAGATTTAGCTGCGGAGCAGTGGAAGAAGTTAGCGCACGGCGTGAGCCGTGGGTTGAGTTGTTACAATACCAAGCCCCGGAGGGGCGACAGAGTCTTTATGGGTATCATGGTTTTCTGTCGCTCCTCCGGTGCTCACCGCAGAACTCCATTTTGAAGACACGCCCGAGTCGCTCAACAAATCAGCAACAATCGTGGCAGTTGCCCGGGAACAGTTGCAGGCGCGCGATGGATGCACGGCGGAACGGGACAACCCGGCCAGTCCGTGGCGATGCGCCAAAGATTTCCGACGCCAAAGGAGAAAGGTTGCGCGCCAGGTGCGGCGGCGTAGTGGAGATCGTAGCAATTATCTTTCAGGAACTCGCAAAAGTCAGCGTTGTCCTCGCCGCCGAATAGTTTGAGTAGTTCTGCACGAGTCGCGGGAATGTCCACGCGCCGTTTCGCTTCTTCGTTTCGCAAGCCTTCGCTCGCCGCGCCGTGGTACGAGCAAAGAAACGTGTCCGCTTCCACCGGCGCGCTGTCGGCGTGGAAGGAATAAACATCCGTGGGCACAACATCAGGCTCTTCGTCGCGTGGATAACCGAGAAAGCAATTGAGGACCGGCGCCGCGCCGTGTTCACGAAGCAGGCGTTGATCTTCGAGCAATACTTCAATAGCAACATGACCCGCCGCGCTCGCTTGGAGTGCCTGCAATCGTGCTTCGTCAATCGGCGTGACCTCCTCGCTGACACCGAGCCGTTGCACGACTTCGCCGAAATCACCGGGCAACGTGCGTTCCCAGCACAGCGCGTTAACGCCGTTCGTAAAAGAAGTGGCTACCAGTTCTTGAAAACCGCTTACTCGCTTGATGCGGGGATAGTCAGTCGGCAGGCAAAAGGAATTCATACGCGAGATGAACGGTACCGGAAAATCCTGAGCACCGATAGTTCGCACGTTCTCAATCGCATGGACTGGTCATAAACATGAGGTGGTTCTTTCAAAACTTTGTAGGCGACGAGGGTAGCGAGTCGTTCTGGTGCAGCACTCCTTACGTCGTGCGCTACAGTTTTGAAAGAGCCTTACCTGATCCACTTTATACTTCTCCCCAATACCAACTTGCTCGGCTCTTTCTCCGTCACTAGCCTGTATCGGTATTGAAACAGTCTGAAAACAACAGCGGCGACACGCAGTCGCAGACCGCCTATGTCGCGCTGACCGGCAATCCCAATTGCGGCAAGACGACGTTGTTCAATGCGCTCACCGGGTTGCGCGCCAAGGTCGGCAATTACGCGGGCGTCACCGTCGAACGCAAGGAAGGCAAACTCACTGGCATCGAAACCAAGGCGGACATCCGCGTGCTCGATTTGCCCGGCACTTACAGTCTCAGCCCCAACTCGCTCGATGAACAAGTCTCGCGCGATGTCTTGCTGAATCGGTTGCCGGAACTGCCATCGCCCAATCTCATCGTCGTGGTCGTGGACGCGTCGAATCTGCAACGCAATCTTTACTACACCACGCAGGTCATAGAGCTGGGTCATCCCACCATCCTCGCTTTGAACATGGTGGATGTGGCTGAGACAAACGGTCAGGCAATCAATTCTTTCAAGCTCGCCGAACTGCTCGGCGTGCCGGTATTGCCCATCGTCGCCAGCGCGGGCGAAGGTTTGCCGCAGTTGCGCGAAAAAATTGTGGCGATGGCGACGGCCTTGCACGAGATGAGGCCGCGTTTGTTCTGCCAGTTACCCGGATTGTTCCGCATCGAAGCGACCGGACTGGCGGACTTACTCGCGAAGACTTATCAGGAACGCCAACTGCAAGCGACCGCTGAGGCATTGTTGATTCTTAGCAACGAGAAAGCTCTCGCCTCTTCCTCCACGCATTACCCGCAAGTAATTCAGGACGCCGTGGCGGCTTCACGCAAACGCCTCGACGCCGCTAACGTGGATTGGCGCGGCGCACCGATTGAATGGCGATACGCCCGCGTTGCGGAGATTCAGCAGGCGGTCACTACCGAACTCACGCCGCCCGGAGAAACTTTCAGCGACAAAGCGGATCGCATCGTCACCCATAAACTCTGGGGCACGTTGATCTTCCTCGCGATCATGGCGGTGATGTTTCAAAGCATCTTCAGCTTCGCGGAATATCCGATGACGTGGCTGGAGAACGGTGTGGCGTGGGCGGGCAATCACGTTGCCGCAGCGATGCTGCCGGGGGATTTGCGCGACTTGCTCGTCAACGGAGTCATCGCGGGCGTCGGCGCGGTGGTGGTGTTTCTGCCGCAAATCCTGATGCTGTTCTTTTTCATCGGACTGCTCGAAGACACGGGCTACATGTCGCGCGCGGCGTTCTTGATGGATCGCTTGATGAGCCGCGTGGGATTGCACGGGAAAAGTTTTATCCCCATGTTGAGTTCGTTCGCGTGCGCGATTCCCGGCATCATGGCTACTCGCACGATTGAAAACAGGAAAGATCGGCTCGTCACAATCCTCGTCGCGCCGTTGATGAGTTGTTCCGCGCGTCTGCCGGTTTATACGTTGCTCATTGGTGCGTGCATTCCAGACAAACGCGTGTTTGGTTTCTTCAAGCTCGGCGGTGTGACGATGCTCGCCATGTATCTGCTCGGCATCGTCGTCGCGTTGTTGATGGCATGGATTTTCAAGAAGACCCTGCTGAAAGGCGAGACGCCCATGCTCATTATGGAGTTACCGCCATACAAACGCCCCGTCGTGCTTGTCACGCTGCGGCACATGTGGGATCGCTCGAAACAATTCCTCACCCGCGCGGGCACGGTGATTCTTGGCATCAACATCATCCTCTGGGCGTTGATGAATTATCCAACGAGCAAAAAAGTGACCGCTGAGTTTGAAACCCGACGCGCGGAGATCACGAACTCATTCACCACGATCAGCCTCACCACTGGCACAGGCAGCGCGTCCAATCAACTCGTGACATTGCAGGAACAACTGGCCGCCGTGAACCTGGAAGAAGCGGGCGAAACACTTCGCCACAGTTTCGCTGGTATGGCTGGTCGCTCCATCGAACCCATCATCGCGCCGCTCGGTTTTGATTGGAAGATCGGCATCGGCATCGTCGGTTCATTCGCCGCGCGCGAAGTCTTCGTTAGCACCATGTCCACCGTGTATAACGCCAGCGATGCGGACGACGACATGAAGAATCTCAAGCAGACGTTGCAGGAACAGAAGCGCGCCGATGGCACTCCAGTCTATACCGCGTTGACCGGCGTGACGCTGATGGTGTTCTACGTGTTCGCGATGCAATGCGTCAGCACGGTGGCTGTGGTGCGACGTGAGACGGCGTCGTGGAAGTGGCCATTCTTCCAATGGCTCTACATGGGCGCGTTGGCGTGGGTGCTGGCGTTCATCACGTATCACGGTGGCAAGATGCTGGGCTGGGGCTGAGGTGGACTCGGTGCGTCTCCACGTTTATCGCACCTCTGTTCATCATTCATCCAAAGGCGCGAGACCTCGGTCGGTGGGCGGGATTTGCGGACTCAACCATTCTTTGCAGCAGGCATTTCTTGACCTTTGGCTGCAAATCCGCATCCTACGCAGCCCGGCTTAACCCGTCGCAGCGCACCGCTGGCTTTCGGCCAGTGTTTCCCGGTAGGAAAAACTAAGCGTCTGTTACCATTAAATTATGGGTGACCCGGTCATTTACGATATGCAGCACATCCGAAACATCGCGATCATCGCGCACGTTGACCACGGCAAAACTACGCTCGTGGACTGTCTCCTCAAACAATCCGGCACCTTCCGCGCCAACCAACACGAATCCTCCGAGGTTCGCTTGATGGACTCGATGGACTTGGAAAAAGAAAAGGGCATCACCATCCGCGCCAAGAACGCCGCGTTCAAATACAAAAATTTCCACATCAACATCGTGGACACTCCCGGCCACGCCGATTTCGGCGGCGAGGTGGAGCGCATCATGAACATGATTGACGGCGTGCTGCTCGTCGTGGATTCCGCCGAAGGTCCGCAGGCGCAAACGCGCTTTGTACTCCGCAAGGCACTCGAAGCTGGCGCCAAGCCTATCGTGGTCATCAAC
>JAYUAV010000033.1:0-20236 GCA_043741175.1 Verrucomicrobiota bacterium | reverse complement strand
AAACTGAGCGGCAGTTTCAGTCACACCCTGACTGCACCATTGACCTGTTTGTTTTTGGCAATCAGCGCGCTAAGTCGCCTCACTTCCAACCTGTCCGGTGCGATCGTGTATCGAACAATATGCCAGACGAGCGTGCGAAGCGTTGGCAAACTTGGCTGCACATTCAAAACGCCGACGTGTTGAACTGCATCAGCAACGCTACCATTGGCACGAAGTTGTCCGCCACACTGACTCCCGATCAAATGAAGACGGACGCAGAAATAATCTGGCAAAGTTTTTCCGAGAAAGGTGCAACGGTTTATAGCAATGCTGGCGCAGCGATAATTGCGTTGAATGTTGGCGTGCCGCTCGCGGTTCTCGGCTGGCTGCTCGTTGGCGCGAGCCGTGGTGGATGGGGAGTGGATGAAAAGTTCGTGGCGCGTTGGCGTTGGCGAGTCAGTCTTGCGGCTCTGATTGTTGGAGGTACGATCTTCTGGCTGCTGCCGAAAGTCGGGGTTTTATCAGCAGACCAATAGTAGGAAGTGTTCAGTCGGGGCAAAGCCTTCGACAAATTTTTGCTTTTGCTTTTGAGATGCCCGCATACGCTCGTCACGTTCATCGAAATCAGACAACTGTTCACCAAAATGAATCGCCACCGAAAAACTCTGGAGCTTGTCTCTGCGCTGCTTGTGGTGTTGTTGTTCACCAACGGTTGCATGATGACGAATGAGTTGTGGAAAGATCGGTCGTTTCATCCGCAATCCAGGCCTGAGTTGAAGTTGTCTGCGTCGTCAGAGAGGCCGTTGCTGTTGGTGGAATACACCGAACAATTCGAGAAGACAAAACACCTGCGTCGCCGTGCGTTCTGGCTGGATCTCGAAGACCGCTATGATCCTTACTGCAAGCCAGTGTTCGTTGATCCGGGGAACTTCAGCGGGCTGACTTCAGTACCGGTGCTAGATGTGACGCGTGGTACAAATTCGATCTCCACCAATGGTTATGTGGTCGTGGAAACTCCGAAGCAACCGGGCTTCGATCTGTGGCTTAATGGAAATTCAGTCGGGCGATTCGTGCTGCCAAACTATGTGGGCGCTGCGCCGTTGAACGCGGATACAGTGGCCAAGACTCCGTTGACGTTGCTTGCAGACGGCGCAGTGGTGATCGTGGTGGTGGGTGTTATCGCACTGGTCGTGGCAGGTTATCTGGCTTCGGAAGCGAATGATTAAAACCGCAACCGCGAATGGACACCAATGCGGCGCAGCTCGAATATTTTGACACGGATTTCACGGATCAACACTGATTACCTTGTTCGCAGCCTATCCTTGCTTTTCGCTCAACTCACTTGAACCTTGCGCGGGCTGTCGGCCTTCTGGTGAAATAGGCGCGCTGGTTTCAATTGTTGCGATGCAAAATTACCCCAAACATTACTGCGGCGTGTTCGGCATTTTTGGTCACCCGAACGCGGCGGAACTTTCGTACTACGGCCTTTACGCGCTGCAACATCGCGGTCAGGAAAGCGCGGGCATCGTCACGAGTGATGGCCGCCAGTTTCGCGAGCACAAAGGCATGGGTCTCGTCTCACAGATTTTCAACGGTCAGGTGTTACACGATCTCGTCGGCAAAATGGCGGTCGGTCACACGCGTTATTCCACCACGGGTTCGAGCAACATCCGTAATGCCCAGCCGCTCACGGGCAATTGTATGCGCGGCCAGATCGCCGTGGCGCATAACGGCAATCTCACCAACGCCTCCGCGCTCCGCGACGAACTCGAAGCCAAGGGCGTGATGTTCCAGACCACGGTGGACAGCGAAGTCATCCTCAATCTCCTCGCGCAACCCGTTGCTGACGGTCACGAAAATCATCTCGTCAACGTCGTGCGTCGCATCGAAGGCGCGTTCTCGCTCGTCATCATGACCGAAAGCGAAATCATCGGTGTGCGCGATCCCCATGGTTTCCGCCCACTCTCCATCGGCAAGGTGGATGATGCTTGGGTGCTTTCGAGCGAGACGTGTGCGTTTGATTTGATCCACGCCAAGTTTGTCCGCGATGTCGAGCCTGGCGAAATCGTCATCATCAATCAGGATGGGTTGCACAGCATCCAGGCTTACCCGGAGCAGAAGCGCCGCGCGTTCTGCATGTTCGAGTACGTGTATTTCGCACGACCAGACAGCACGATTGCTGGGCGCAACGTCTATAAAGTCCGCGTCGAGATGGGTCGCCAACTCGCGCGCGAGTATCCCGTGGATGCAGACTTGGTGATTCCCGTTCCCGACAGCGGCGTGTATGCGTCACTCGGTTACGCGGAGGAGTCAGGGATTCATTACGAGATGGCGTTCATCCGCAATCACTACGTCGGGCGCAGTTTTCTACAACCGTCTCAGCTCATCCGCGATTTCAACGTGCGCGTGAAACTGAATCTCATCGGTGAACTCGTGCAGGGCAAGCGCGTCATCATCGTGGACGATTCCATCGTGCGCGGCACGACGTGCAAGGCGCGCGTGAAGACGCTGAAAGAAGCTGGAGCGAAAGAAGTTCACGTCCGCGTGAGTTGTCCGCCGCACATGAATCCGTGCGTGTATGGAATTGATTTCCCGGATCGCAACAAGCTGATGGCCGCAAATCATTCCGTGGACGCCATCCGCGAATATCTCAATGCGGACTCGCTGCATTATCTGTCCGTGGACGGCATGGTGAAAGCGACCGGGTTGCCGAAGGAAAACTTCTGCCTCGCATGTTGGGATGGAAATTATCCCGTGCCGTACGATCCAGCGACGGACAAAGAAATCATTGAGCGCCGTCGCAGTCGCGTGGAAACGCTGCGTGATTCATTCGCGAAGGACGGGAAGCAGATCACGCTGCTGTGATGTGGAGTGCGGTGACTTGTCACCGCTTTTCTGCTTTGGCGACTTGTCACCAAAGCAGAGCCGCGCAGAGCGGCTCGACGAACGACGGGTTCAGCCTCCTGTGACACGAGAGTTTTTCTCTATGCGGGCGCACCGCTGGACGCGGTGCTGCTGGGACGACTTGTCGTCCCAGCAGAAAAGCGGCGACAAGTCACCGCACTCCAAACTCCTCACATCACCATCCCACCGTCCACTGCGATCACTTGTCCGGTGACGTAACGACCAGACGCTCCCGCCAAGAACAAGGCCGCACCTGCGATGTCTTCCGCCTGACCGAACTGCCCCATCGGAATCGTTTTCAACACGCCTTCGCGCAACTCTGGTTTCAGTTCGGAAGTCATGTCCGTCTCGATGAATCCCGGCGCGATGGCGTTCACCGTGATGCCGCGTGATGCAAACTCCCGCGCGCACGACATCGTGAAACCGATCAACCCCGCCTTGCTCGCCGCGTAGTTGCACTGACCAGCGTTGCCGATAAGTCCGATGACCGACGCCACATTGATGACGCGGCCAGCGCGTTGCTTGAGCAGTGTGCGGCTGAATGCCCGCGTGACGTGGAACGCGCCCTTGAGATTCGTGTTCAACACTGTGTCCCAATCCGCATCGCTCATGCGCATCAACAATCCATCACGCGTCACGCCCGCGTTGTTCACGAGAATGTCCACACGACCGCAATCGGTGAGAATCTTGTCCGCAGCAGTGTTCACGCTGGCAGAGTCGGATACATCCACAGCGAAAGCCCACGCTTTGCGACCGAGCGCGCGGATTTCTGTGGCGACCTTCTCGGAATTTTCCACCGTGCGAGACACGACGACGACATCTGCGCCTTCAGCAGCGAATTTCAAGGCGATGGCACGACCGATTCCACGGCCTGCGCCGGTGACGACTGCGATTTGATTGGAGAGTGAACTCATGTTGGTGAAATCGTGAGGCGCAGCGCGTGATGCGTCAAGACTGGAGCAGTGAGGTTAGTGCTAATCTTAACCGGAACGATGCGGATGAAACCAGTTGGAACAAACGCAAAGACGTTGGGAACGCGGAGAGGCGCGGAGCATTTCCGTTTGGAATACCCTTACCGAACCATGTGTTGTCGGCACCCCGTTCAACTCTGCGAAACGGGGCGGGACGCCGATTCTGGCAGAGGAATGGGCTGCGACTTCGCCGCCGTATGCCTCCGCGTTTATCCCTTGTGTCTTCCATCCCATTTGTTCGGCTTAATCGTAATCGTTTTCTTAATCCCGGACCGAAAAGATTAGGAGAATACGTCACGTTCGGGGTGTCTCCAGTCACGCCGGGAATTTGCGGAGTATTTTCTTCGCCGTCTGAACATGAAAATGTATCTGTCCGCTCCAGCCCGGCATGACAGCATGATAGGCGACTTGATGAAGACTTTTCCAATCCTGATCTTAACTTGTCTGCTCGCTGTTGCCCGCATGTCCGGCGCGGCAGTGGTGGACGCTGACGTGGTGGTGTATGGCGCGACTTCTGGCGGCGTCTCCGCTGCCGTGGCAGCCGCGCGACTCGGCAAATCCGTCGCACTCCTTTCACTCAACACCCACGTCGGTGGAATGACCGCCAGCGGACTCGGCGTCACGGACATCGGACCGGGTAACGACACCAGCTACGTGAGCGGCATCTCGCGAGAGTTCTACAAACGCGTCGGGACGAACTACGGCTCCACGAATCTTGTCATCTGGTTCGAGCCGCATGTCGCCGAAAATGTTTTCCGCACGATGCTCTCCGAGGCTGGCGTGAACATTTATTCCAACCGCCTGCTTGCTTCCGCCACGATGGTCAGCAATCGCATCACGGAGATCACGATGGAGGACGGCTCGATTTTCCGCGCGAAACAATTCATTGATACAACTTACGAGGGCGACTTGATCGCGGCGGCTGGAGTGACGTTCACTTGGGGGCGCGAAGGGACGAACGTTTACAACGAATCTCTCGCTGGCATCCGGTCGCTCGGCGGCACATACAGTTATGATCCGTATATCGTGCCGGGAAATCCTGCGAGCGGTTTGTTGCCACTGGTGCAAACCAATACCGGCGGCAACGTGGGTGATGGCGACAAGCGACTTCAGGCTTACAACTTCCGCCTCTGCCTCACGCAGAACGCCACGAACAAAATCGCCATCACCGCGCCGACAAATTATTCCGCTGCAAACTACGAACTCGTTCGCCGCTACGTGACAAACCGTCTCGCCGTGGCTGGCTCGGTGTCGTTGAGTTCGCTCATCCACATTCAGACAATCATTCCGAACGGCAAGACCGACATCAACGCCAACGGCGAACTCTCCACGGATTGGGTCGGCTACAATTACACTTGGGCCACGAACACCTACGTCGCGCGCGAACAGATGCGCGCCGCGCACGAAAATTACATTCGTGGCCTGCTATATTTTTACCAAACCAGCACGGGTATTCCTGCGAACTTGAACACCGAGGCGCAATCATGGGGACTTGCGGCGGATGAGTTCACGGACAACGGCGGCTGGCCATGGCAAATCTACGTCCGCGAAGCGCGGCGCATGATGAGCGATTACATCATGACTCAATCCAACTGCGAGGCGCGCGTCACCGCACCGGATGGAATCTGTCTGGCGCGTTACAACATTGATTCGCATGGCGTGCAACGGCTCGTGTCTGGCGGACTCGCGCGCTGGGAAGGCAGCATTGGCGGCACGCCTCCCTATCCGTATCCGATCAGCTATCGCTCCATCGTTCCGAGCAGCAACGAATGTCAGAACGTGTTCGCCACGTTCGCACTTTCGGCGAGCCATGTGGCGTTCGCGTCGTGCCGTATGGAGCCGGTGTTCATGATGGCGAGCCATGCCGCAGGTGTGGCGGCGGCGTTCGCCATTGATGACAATGTGGCCGTTCAACAACTCAACTACGCGAAACTTTCCGCGCAACTCCGGGCTGATGGACAATTGCTCACGTGGGCGGCGGCGACGGCATCAACGAACGGAATCATTCTCGATGAGAACGATGCGGGCGTGAGCAATTCTGGAAGCTGGGTGCTTGGCGCCAACGCAGGCGGCTGGGGAAATCCCACGGACTATTTTCACGACAACGCCAGCGGCAAAGGCACCAAGTGGGTCACCTACACGCCGACGATCCCGACGAACGGCACTTACGAAGTCTATCTCTGGTGGGTTGAAGCCTCGAACCGCGCTACGAACACGCCCGTAGATGTCATCCATGCAGGAGGAACAAACCGCATTCTTGTGAATCAGAAACTCGCGAGCGGCGGCTGGTTCAAAATCATGACCACCAACTTCAACGCGGGCACGAGCGGACAGGTCATCATCCGCAACGACAACACGGCGGCAGGTACTTATTGTATCGCGGATGGAGTGCGCTTCCTCGGCATCGGCGGCGCGGCGCTGGTTCAACCAGTGGTGATCGAACTGGTGGCGAGTGACGCCGTGGCGGGTGAGTTTCCAACCAACTCCGGTCGCTTTGTTTTCGTCCGCAGCGGCGATACGAACTCTGCCGTCACGATCAACTACGCTGTCAGCGGTAGCGCGACTCCCGGCGTGGATTACTCAGCATTGTCCGGTAACATGGTGCTGGCATCCGGCGCGATGGCGACAAATGTTTTTGTGACTCCATTTTTGGATATGCTGGCTGAAGGCGACGAAACTGTGACGCTCAATCTGACCGCATCACCGAATTATACCAACACCACACTAACCAACGCGACATTGCTGCTGAGAGATCGTCCGCTCGATGCGTGGCGCAAAGCGAACTTCACCGCGCTGGAACTTTCCAATCCAGCCATCAGCGGCGACCTCGCGAATCCCGACGGTGACAGCGTTGTGAACTTAATGGATTACGTCCTTGGCCTCGCACCAAAAACGGCTGACCTCAATCCGCTCTCGCCACGCATCGAAGCCAACCGTCTCACAATCACCTACACGCAATCAAAGGCTGCTACTGATGTGGCGTTGACGCTGGAAAAGTCTGATGACCTCGTTACGTGGAGCAGCGGCTCGTCCCTGTTCCAACAAGTCAGCGTGGCTGATCTCGGCGACTTGCAGCAGATCACCACGCGCCTTGCCTCGCCCATAAGCAGTTCGCTCACCTCCTACATTCGCCTCAAAGTGACTCGGCTTTGAAGTGAGGAGAATCAAATTGCGTTCAGAATTTGCGGCGCGCATAGTTCAAACGTTATGAGTGATCGCGAACTTATCATCAGAGCCGTCAAGGACATGCCGGAAAATGCTTCGTTGGGTGAGATCGTGAACTCATTAAAGTTGCTCGCCTCGGTTCAAGAAGGATTGGACGATACCCGTCGTGGAGCGGTGACTGCCCACGAAGATGTCGTCAAACAATTGGAAACATGGATTACAAAATCGTCTGGACGAACCGCAGCCTGACTGACCTCGAAGAAATCACCGGGTTCATAGCTGAGGTAAATCCGGACGCAGCCAGAAAGGTTGGCAGTGGAATTTTCAGGAAGGTCATTCTCGTATCTCAATTTCCACGCGCTGGCCGCATCTGTCCCGATGCCTCTCGCGAGGATGTCCGTGAAATCCCGTCGCCTCCTTATCGGATTATTTACCAAGTCTTGGATGGCAGTAAAACCATCAGCATCCTGACGGTCTGGCACGGCGCGCGCACTGAACCCAAGTTTGACGCCAGCGAACTGAACGAGCGCGGCCCCGCTTACGGAAGCAAGCGACCCTTCACCGCCATCGCCGCCATGTCGCTCAATCACGTCATCGGCAACGGCAGCCAGATTCCGTGGCATCTGCCCGAAGATTTCAAATGGTTCAAAGCCGTGACCTCCGGCAACGTCATCGTGATGGGACGGAAAACGTTCGAGTCCATCGGCAAACCGCTGCCCAATCGCGAAACTATTGTACTGAGTCGCTCGGCGTTTTCGTTTCCGGGTGTGAATACGATTCGCTCTCTGGAGGAATTACCCCCACCAGTGGCTGACCGCAAGGTCTTCATCTGCGGCGGCGCGCAGATTTACGAACAAGCCTTGCCGCTCTGTTCCGATCTTTTCCTCACGCTGGTGAAACGCGAGGTGGCTGGGGATGCTTTCTTTCCGCCGTTTGAGGACAAGTTTGAACTCGTCGAAGAAATCCACGACACGCCGGAGTTCAAGATTCTGCGCTACCGGAATCGCGGATTGTAGCCGCTACTTCTTCTTGGGTGCAGCCGCAGACTTGGGCGCGGCACTTTTGGTCTTGGCAGTCGCCTTCACCGCTGTGCCGTTTTCTTTCATGTATTTCAACACCGGGCCGGCCATGAGCACCTGCATGTCGGCACATTCGATGTAACCAGCCGGTGGCTCGAACTTGTTTGTCTCAGCGCGTGTGAATTGAATCTGTCGGAAGCGCATCACCACTGTGCCCTCGCTTTCCTTCGTCGCGACGCACACCGGAAAATCACGCATGTCCGTCGCCGTCCAGACAGTGGCCTCGGATTTGTGGCCTGCATCGTCCGTGATGACGACTTGCTGCTTCACGCACGGATGACCTTCCATCTTTTCTTTGGCGATGGGCTTGCGCTCAATCTTTGCGCGGGTCAAAAACGCCTCCGCCTCGCTCGACGGCATTTCGAGTTTCACGAACGCGCGCAGCTTCGGAAACGTGATGATGGTTTTACGCTGTTCGGGATGAATGATGCTGACCACGTTGTCCATGCCGAGAGGTTTAACCCGCGCCAGCGCATCCGGCTGCACTTTGTTCCGCATCCGCGCCATGTCCACATCCAGGCGAATTTGTTTTCCAAGCAGCGTGATCGTCATCGGAGTGCTGACGAGTTCCTTGTTATCCGTGCCGAGAAGTTGCACCTCCATCTGCGCGGTGAAGGCGTTGTTTGTGCCGAACAATCGGATGAGCGACGCGCTGACGCCGGTTGAACTGGGTCCGTCGAACTGAGCAAATATCGGTGACGCACCCGCCAGCAGCAACGCGCTGAACAATCTCACCCGCCTCATTTCATCGCGGCCCACACGCGGTGGACATCGTCGTGTTCATCGAGCGTGTGAAGGAATTCGCCCGCCTCGGCTTTTTGCGCGTCAGTGAGTTCGGGGATTTGCTTGGGCACGTAACCGAGTTCGCTCGTCACCACCGTCCAGCCATTGCTCTTGAGCCAAGTGGCGACGGTGTGAACAGCCGTTCGCTCGCAGACAAACCGCGCGCCCGCCGCTTCCGCCGGGATGTCGTCGTTCTGCTCGTGGGTGAGAACTTCAAAATCATTCGCGCCCGCTTCGATGGCAGCGGCTTCGCGATCAATATTCGCGTCGGGATGATGCGCTTCGACGAGGCCGACGTGATCAAAGAGGAACTTGTTGCTGCCAGCGGTGCCGAGCACGCCTTTTTTGAAAAGCACGCGTATCTCCGGCGCGGTGCGGTTCACGTTGTCGGTATAAACTTCGACGATCAGCGCGACCTTATTCGGTGCGTAACCCTCGAACACGACGTGTTCCATGACGAGCTTCTCATCGCCGATGCCCGCGCCTTTGTTGATCGCGCGCTGGATGGCATCCTTCGTCACGCTATCCTTCTTCGCCTTTTCAACAGCGGTGAAGAGTCGCGCGTTCGAGCCGATGTCTGCACCGCCCATTTTGGCAGCGACGGAGATTTCGCGAACAAGTTTCCCGGTCGAGCGGCCTTTTTTCAGCCCGGCGACCAGACGCTTTGCATGTAACCATTGACGTCCCATGCCGAAAGACTAGCGAGAAGCCAGTGCGCCGACAAGTGGGAGTAGCGGGTCATTCCTTCGATCCCGACGTGACACCTGTGCTGAAAACAATCTTCTCTGGCGGCCCGGCAAATTTCGGCTGACGATTCACCACATACAGATCAATCGCACACCAGACTCGCGCGAGTACTTCGCGGATTTTCACACGCGCCGACCAGCGCACACTCAAGTCCGGCGCGGCAAACGCCACGACATTCAATCCGTGCCGCCGCGCGATCCACACCGAACGGGGACAATGAAATTCCTCCGTCACGATGGTGAAGTTCGTTTGACCAAACACTGTCTTGGCGCGCACGACCGAATCAAACGTGCGCAGCCCCGCATAGTCACAAGTGATCGCCTCCTTCGGCACGCCAGCGGCCATGAGTGCGTCGCGCATATCCGTCGGCTCGTCGTAATCCTTGACCGAATTATCACCGCTCACGAGTAGATGCCGGACTTTGCCAGACTTGAACAACGCCGCCGCCGCTTCGATGCGTTGGTTGAAATGGAGGTTCGGATTCCCGCGAGAGGTTTTCTTCGACGTGCCGAGAACGAGGGCGACATCGTTGGTGGGAATGGCTTCAACCGCGCGAAAGATTTTTCCCGACGCAGCACTCCGGCAGATATGGTCAGACAACAACATCAACCCAACCATCAGCAGACATGTGACGACCCCCGCTACAAACAGCGGCCACCACAGCTTCCGGAATCGAATCTTGGCGGTGTTCATGGCTTGGAGACGGTTCGGAAACTACAGCGCCATTGAATCGCCCTCGTTCTCGTCCTCGGAAACAACGGGAATTCGATGGCGAGGACGACAGCCCAAGCCGAGTTTTCAAACAGACTCTTACAATCGGGTGTGGCGAAGTTCACTGGTTCAACAATTCTTGCATACGAGAAAAATGGCGCGGCCTCTGCCGTCACTTCTTCTCCCTGTTATTTCTGGCTCATCTCTTTCTTACTGCCGTTGGTGGTTTGACTTCAAGCCCATTGTGCCAACTCGAATCTGCCGACTAATCTCTTGCACCGCACGGCGCGCTGTCTCAGCTTGGACGCAATGAAGTCGGTGGCGATCATCGGAGCGGGCATCACTGGGTTGACGGCGGCGTTTTATCTCAAGCGCAAGCGCGTGGCCGTCACCGTCTATGAATCCAGCAACCGAGTGGGTGGCGTCATTCAATCGCTTCGCAGAGACGGCTATCTCGCCGAGTTCGGTCCGAATACATTGCTGGAAACGTCTCCCAAGATTTCACAACTCATCCGCGATGCTGGTTTGCAATCACGTCGGCTCGATCCCGATCCGAAGGCTGGGGCGCGTTTCGTGGTGCGCTACAAAAGACCGATTGAGATGCCCGGTTCGCTAGGATTTCTTACGACCGATCTGTTCACGCTCAAAGCCAAGCTCGCCGTGTTGCGCGAGCCGTTCATCCCGCCCCGTCGCGATGGCGTGGAGGAAAGTATCGGGCAGTTCGTAGTGCGCCGGTTTAATCAGGAGTTTCTCGACCATGCCATTGATGCGCTCGTCGCAGGAATCTACGCGGGCGATCCGCAGAAGCTTTCTGTGACACACGCGTTTCCGAGATTGAAAGCTCTCGAAGACAACTACGGCTCCATGATCAGAGGGCAACTCCTCGGTGCGCGCGAACGCAAGAAGCGCGGTGAAGTGGCGAAGGATCGCGCGCCGAAGTTTTCGTTCGACGAGGGATTGCAGGTGTTGCCGGACACGCTGGCGGCACAGCTTGGTGTCTCCGTGAAGTTGAACACACCGGTCACGAAACTCACGCAGGCAGCGGATGGTTGGACGGTGACGACTACGGCAGGTGAGTTCACGCACAGTGACGTGATTTATTGCGGCACGGCGCACAAGCTGGCGGAGTTACGGATTGAGATAGGTAGGGCGGGCAGTCCTCTGCCCGCCGCTGCGTCTGTTGCAACTTGCGGCACGCACGGAGTGACGCGCCCTACCAGCCCACTTGATCTCTCGCCGTTCTCCGCCATCCGGCATCCGCCTGTCGCCAGCGTGGTGCTGGGTTTTCGCCACGAAGATGTCGCGCACAACTGCTGCGGCTTCGGCATGTTGATCCCAAGGATTGAAGGCTTCAAAATCCTCGGCACGATTTTCTCCTCAGCGTTGTTTCCGAATCGCGCGCCCGCCGGGCATCACACCCTGACGACTTACATCGGCGGCGAGCGTTACCCTGAATTGGCGTCATTGCCCCACGACAAACTCGTGACGTTGGTCTGTGACGATTTGAAAATCCTCCTCGGCGTGCGCGGTCAGCCGACATTTCAACACGTCGTCGTCTATCCGAAGGCGATTCCGCAATACAACGTCGGTTATGGGTGCTTCAAGGATTTGATGACGACGATTGAAACTGAAACGCCGGGATTATTTTTTGCCGGGCACTACCGCGACGGCGTTTCATTGAGTGACTCCATCGTGTCGGGAATCAATGTGGCAGAACGGGTGGAAACTCAATCCCGCTGATATGCCGCGCGTCGCGTCGGGATACCTTCCGCGTTGAAGCCTCGTTCAAAATCCGTAACCACCGCCGCCAGTGCGGATGGTGTTTCTACTGCGCGGAACCGTTTGTCCACTGCGAACACTTCGATCATCTGGCTGAAATAATCTTCGTCATCCGTTCGCAGATAAACAATGCCGCCGGGCGATAGCACCTGCCGTGCAAGCGTGGTGAAACGCTCGTTGATCAGGCGAAACTTCCGATGCTTCTTCTTCGGCCACGGATCGGGGAAATAAATGTGCAACGCCTGCGCGCAGCCGGATGGCAAAAGAAACTCCAGCAGATACGCGCTCTCAATGCGGACTCCGCGCACGTTGGTGAGATTCAGACGACGCCCCTTGCGCTCCACTTTGTTGACGCGTCCCATGAGCCGCTCCACGCCGAGGAAATTAGTTTGAGGATTCAACCGCGCGTGTTCGATGAGAAACGAAGCGTCGCCACAGCCGAGTTCCACCTCCAGTGGTTGCGTCACGGGGAAAAGTTTCGCGATGTCCATCCGTTCGAGGATGGTTTCAAATTGGTGAATGAGCGACGGCGCGCGTGTTGGGACAGGTTGTTCCACGCGCTGAGTGTAGCCCGACGCCGCTCGCGGGAGCAACGCCGGGTGTTTTGCCCGATTACCTCCCTAGCGTTATTGAAAAGTGGTCCGATAGAACCGGGTGCTCGCTAATCGCGCGGTCGTGTCCGTCGCGACGACATTTCCCTCCGCATCTGCGGTAACGTCAGCGAGCGTTGACCAAGTGCCAGTGTTGGGTTTGGCCCGGTATTGAATGCGGCAGCGCGAGTCCGGCGGCGCGCCACAGAAGACCTGCACATTGCCATTGGTCAGTGCCTTGATCTGCATCATTCGCTAGATCGGTTGTGCGGAGAGTACCACTCGATAAAACCGCTTTGGCACAAGCGCCGCCGCCGCGTCTATGTACACAATGTTTCCCAGCGCGTTTGCGGTCACATTCGTCAATGTCTGCCATGACCCCGGCAGCATCGTGGAACTGAATTGAATTCCACAGACCGTCCCTGCCGCCGCGAGACAGTCCAACTTCATGGTGCGATTGGTTTGACCCGCGATTTTGATCAGAGAAATCGCCGGAGGGGTCAGCAGCAACAGATTGGAGGGCTGGCTTTCCACGCTCGCGGCATTATACGAAACGGCGTAAAGCCGATACGTGGTGTTGGCCAGCATGTTTGTGACGGTGACGGTCAGGTTTGTGCCCACAACGATCCGGTTGGTGGCGGATTGATTGGTCATGCCGTAATAAAGAACGTAACCCTTCACGTTCGGATCATTCGGCGGACTCCAACCCAACTGGACTGGGGCAGAATAGAGCGGGGCAGAGATCGCCGCAAATGGGGTTACACACAACGCCAAGACCAAAGCGATCCACAAACCGCACCGGGTTAAAACTTTTTTTAGCATCGGACAAACAACTTTATTTTTCATCAGACGCACCGCTCGAAACAGTCCAGCGGGTTTCTGATCTCGCACGATCTGGCCCTTTGCATGTCTGATGCCAGCGGAGACTGTGGAAGACTTCTTGAATGCGTGTGAACTTCTGACCGGGAGACAGGAACGTTCAGAACGCGAGATAACCCCTGTCAAATAAGAGGATTGAGACGGCTCGCAGCGGGTCAATCTCCGTAGCCACGCCGGGGAAAAATTTAGATAAATGTTTTCAGGAAAAGTCTGCGGAATTGTCGCCTCGCCATTTGTGAAGAAACTGAACAAGCAAAGAGCAGAAATCGGTCAAGGTCGGAGTGTAGTCGTCCTCGGCCACAGCGACTCACGTTGGGGAGAAAGTTGTTGGCAATTCTAAGCCATCTTGGAAGACGGAGTTCGCTGCGACCGAGGACGGGCGCACTCCGCGATCAATCCCGCGTGATCGCGCGCATCTCGGCTTCGAGTTGTTGACGCAGTGCTTCGCGCTCGGCTTCGGTGGCTTCACGCGGCACACGCATGACGCGGCCCGTGGTGATGTCGCAGCGCGCGAACGGCAACGGGATTTGAAACGTGTCCCAACTCTTGAGCTGAATTTTCCAGTTCAACCGATAAGACGCGGGGACAATTGTCATACCCGTGAGTTGCGCGGTGGCGATCACGCCTTCGCGAACCGTATAACACGGCCCGCGCGGGCCGTCGGGCGTGATGGCGAGGTCGTAGCCGCGCTCGCCCCAACTGACCAGTTCCCGCAATGCCTGTGCGCCGCGCCGCGATGACGACCCGCGCGCTGTCTCAACGCGAAAAAGCTGCATCACACGCGCGAGCAACCCGCCATCTTTGCTGGCACTGACGAGGCACACGAGCATGCGCTCCGGTTGATGACGGCGGACGAAGTAATCATATAACGCCAGAGAGAGAGAGAGCCGATTGTGCCAGACCGCAAAGATCAATGCCTCCTTCGGCGGGCTGGAAAAATAACCTGAGCGGTCATCCAGCCTGAAGCGAACCGTGGCAGCCACACTGCGGACGATAAGCCAGATCAACCGCGCGGCGAGACGCTGATGCCACTTGGCGCGATGCGGAATCACGACAGCGGGCGTGAGCTTCTGGGGATTTGCGTCTGGCATGTTCAACCTTTTTTCAGCGCGGCACGGACGAGTTCTTCCACGCCTGCCTTCTCGCCGAGCATCGCCTGTGCTGCACGAACGGATTCGTGCGCGTCCGGTTGCTTGAAACCTAAAGCCATCAACGCCAACACCGCGTCGTTCATCTTTTGATCCGAAGCCGAGAGCGACCGCGCCGCGCTTGTGGCTTCCCACGCGCCCGCTGCGCCAACCTTGTCGCGCAACTCCACGACGATGCGCTCGGCGGTTTTTTTCCCGACACCGGAGATTTGGGAAAGTGATTTCACATCGCCACTCGCCACTGCGCCTCGAAACGAGACGGCGTTCATGCCGCTCAAAATGTTCAGCGCGGTCTTCGGGCCAATGCCGCTGACGTTGTTGATCAACATGCGGAACAGTTCGCGCTCCGGCACGGTCATGAAGCCGTAAAGCACATGAGCGTCCTCGCGCACGACGAGGTGCGTGAGGATCGTCACCTCGCCGCCGGGTTGCGGCAGCTTGTCGAACGACGACAACGGGATCAGCACGTCGTAGCCGACGCCGTTCACGTTCACCGTGACTGACGTGGGTAATGCGTCAACGAGTTTGCCTTGGAGAAAAGAGATCATAAACAACCACGAACAGACACAGATGAAAACGAAGAGCCAATGGGCTGGACACGGATTGCACGGATTTTCACGGATTGAATCCGTGTTAATCTGTGAAATCCGTGTCTAAAGTTTTTGTGTTCCTTCGTCTTCATTCGTGGTTCAAATCTGTTTCGCCGCACTCAGGCTGTAACGACTGCGCTCCAGCGTTTGCGCCTGCACCAACGCCAGTGCCAGCGCGTCAGCGGCATCGGCATCGGGCAGTTCGTCCAGTTGCAACATGCGTTGCACCATCTTCGCTACCGCCAGTTTTTGCGCCGCACCGTAGCCGACGATGGCCTGCTTTACCTTGCGCGGGGCGATTTCGTAAATCTCCAAACCCGCCTCACCGATCACCGCCAGTGCCGCCCCGCGCGCTTCGCCCATGATGATGGCGGTCTTGATGTTTTGCGCGAAGAACAATCCCTCCACCGCGCAGACCGTGGGTTGAAATGTTTTCAGCACATCACGCAATGTTTGCGAAATGTGCGCCAGACAACGCGAGTGCGGCCAGTCCTTCGGGCAGGAAATCGTGCCGTGCGCCAGCGTGCGGGCGTGCGGCTTCGCCAGTTCGATCACGCCGTAACCCGTGCCGCGCAACGACGGATCAACACCTAGGATAATCTTGTGCGCGTTGACTCGTAAAGTGGGCAACGGGTCAACGCCTTTCCCAGCCGCGCGCGGTTTGCGACCGCTGACGCGCGCATTCATTTCGTTGAATTGCTGAAGAGTGATGCCCACACACGCACGATGCCAACGAACGGGTTTTCATCAAAGCAGAAAACAGGACGCCCCTCAGCCGCTAGCGCATCTTGGTTTTTGGGAGCAGTGGGTTTTCTCACATTAATACCTAGATTCATCTGGGTGTTGTGCAGACGGAGAAAGCGAGAACGGTTTTAACCGTTTTCGGGTCGTGATGGAGTCCACGCCTCAGCTAGAGCAATATCGGAAATGATGTAGCGATATGCCGTGGATAAGACGCTGTATTTACGGGAGTTTTCGTGAGAAAGGACGCCACATGTCCAATGGTAACGCTCTAAACCGTTGAAACGGTTGTGGCTCGCTGTCACCTCATACCAAGCTGAGGCCCGGTGTTAATGAGAGACTCCAAGAAACTGTGATGCGCCCTTATAAAATCCGGCACACCTATTGTCTTGTCGTATGTCGTTGCTTTCGGTTGAATCCTGCTTGGAGACTGTTTGAAAACTAAGTTCGGGCGTCGTCCTCGTCGTCGTTCTCGGTTTTTCAACGGATTCGAGGACGAGAACGAGAACAACTCATTGTTCCGTGAGTTTTCAAACACGCTCTTACAAAAATTTATGGCAACTAAAACCATCATCAAACCCGCGAAATCACCCACAGCCGTCGGCCCGTACAACCATGCCGTGCGCGTCGGCGACCTCCTGTTCTGCGCCGGGCAAATCCCCATCAGCCCTGCCGATGGCAACCTCATCACCGGCGACATCAAAGCGCAGACCGAGCGCGTGCTCGAAAACGTGAAGGCGATCCTCGACGACCAGAAGCTCACGTTCGCCAACGTGGTGAAGTCCACCGTGTTCATGACCAACCTCGCTGACTTCGGGGGCATGAACGAAATCTACGCCAAGTATTTCACCGAGAATCATCCCGCGCGCTCCACGATCCAGGTCGCCGCATTGCCCAAAGGTGCGAGCGTCGAAATCGAAGTCGTGGCGCATTTTTGATTAATTTGGAGTGCGCGGACAAGTCCGCGCTTTGGAACTGGGAGACATGTCTCCCAGTCGTAAAGCGGCGACGTGTCACCGCAGTCCCAAAAAAGGTCCGCATGAAACTAAAAAAATCCTGGCGCGAGAAACTTGCCGATGACAAAGGCTTGCCAAAAGTTGGCGCGGTCACCGGCAAAATGTTGCAGTGCTGGGGCACGGGCACGATGGTCATCCCCGCGCCGCGCGAAGTGGATGCGTTGATGCGGCAAGTTCCGAAAGGTCGCTTGGTCACGATCAATGAACTCCGTGTCGCGCTGGCGAAGAAGCACAGGGCTGGCTTTGCCTGTCCCATCACAACGGGGATTTTTGCTTGGATCGCCGCGCACGCCGCTGCTGAAGCGGCCGCTGATGGCGCAAAGCGAATTACCCCTTACTGGCGCACTCTCAAGAACGGCGGGGAAGTGAACCTCAAGTATCCCGGCGGTGTGAGTGAGTTGGCCAAACGTCTGCGCATTGAGGGCCACAAAATTGTGACGAAGGGCAAGCGAACCTTGGTCGCCGACTTCGAGAAGAAGCTGTTTGGTGAACTCTGTTGAACCATGTCACTCGGACTTCAGTTATTTCTCGCGTTCGCCTTAGGTGGCGGACTTGGCTGGCTCATCGGCTCGCTGATGGCGCGCGGGAAGCAAACCGTTGCGCCAAGTGATCAGCGGTTGGAAAACGAACTCCGCCAACAAGTCAATCAGCGTGAGAGCGAGTTAAACCAGCTTCGGAGCGAAACCATTTCCATCAAGACGTCGCTCGCAACGGCGCAGGCAAATCAGGCGGGTTCAGAAAATCTTCGCATCGAGCAACAAACGATGCACGACCGCGCGTTGCTGGAAGCCAAGGACTCCCAGACGAAGGCACTGGCCGATTTGCGTGACGCGTTCAAAGCCTTGAGCGCAGATGCTCTCAAGCAGACCGCACCGGAGTTTTTGCGCCTAGCGGAGCAATCCTTCGGCAAGTTCCAAGAGACGGCCAAGGGCGATCTCGCGCAACGACAGGAAGCCATCAAGGGATTGGTTGAGCCGCTCAAGCAACAGTTGGACAATTACCAGCAACGCCTCCAGCAAAGCGCGACGGCTCAGGCGGACACACTGGGCAAGGTGAAGGAACAACTCACCGCGCTGGCATCGTCCAATCAAACTCTCGAAGCCGAGACGGCAAAGTTTCGCACCGTGTTGAGTTCCAATCAGGCGCGTGGGCGGTGGGGGGAAGAGACGTTGCGTCGCGTGGTGGAGGCAGCAGGCATGAGCGCGCATTGTGATTTCACAGAACAGAAGTCCGGCGATGACGCGGACAAGCGTCCCGACCTGATCGTGCGATTGCCGGAAGGCCGCATGATCATCGTAGATTCCAAAGTGCCTGATCTAGATGTTGTCGCTGAAGCAAACTCCACAGACATCGCGAAACGGTCAGAATTGCTTTCGATCCACGCGGCCAAGTTGCGCAATACGATCAGACAACTTTCCGAGCGCGATTATCCGAAACAATTTCCTAACGCGCTGGATCACGTCGTCTTGTTCGTTCCAGCGGAATCCCTGTTCAGCACCGCGTTGGAGGGCGACCCGGAACTCATCGTCTGGGCGGAGTCCAAACACATTTATCTCGCCACGCCCGCCTCACTGATAGCCGTGTTGCGGACGATTGATTTTGTCTGGAAACAACACAAGCAAACTGAGAACGCGAAGGAGATCGCGGCAGCCGCGAAAGATTTTTACAGCCGGGTTGTCACGTTCACGGAACACTTCGACACCATCCATGATGGGCTTGAGAAGGCGAACAGTGCTTACAACAAAGCAGTGTCGAGCTTCCAGACCCGCGTCCGACCTGCTGGAGACAAACTTGCCGAACTGGGCGGCGGTCACGAATCCAAACAGCTTCCCGACGTGTCGCCGCTCGCCGCGCTTCCTGAAAAAGTCTTGTGAAACGGTTGTGGCAACTTCTTTTCCTGATCGTCGCGCTAGCCTTGCCGCAGTGGGTTGTCGGATCGCCGGACGCCGCGTTTGTCGCAACACAGCTTGATGCCAAGCTGACAAACATTGCCACCGAACTCACGGCGCGCATGAGTACGAATGTGGTACGCGGCAGTTACACGACGGTATGGCGGCAGTTTGAAGATCAGGCCATCACTGCGCTCGGAGAGCTTTTGCCGCGACATATCGCAGGACTTTCGGCCACGAACTTTGCCAGCGGCGAAACGGGACGCGAGAAGAACCGGTTGGCGGACTTCGCCATCATCTGCGGCACGAACACGATTGAGATTTCCATCAAGGCGGCGCGCAACTCTGGGCAGCCGGAGAATGACATGGGGACGTTTCGTGACCACGAGAATCGGAAGAAGTTGTTTGCGGCGGCATTCACCGTGTGGGTGAGGTATGAGGACAAAGGCGGGACGCTGCGGGCGGAGCGGGTGTTCTTTGATCGGACGTGGCAGTTTGTGGGCAAGTCCACGCTGGTGGATGGAGTGAAGTATCGGAAGAAGGACGGCAACATGCGGCCCAAGTCCTGGGCGATGTTTGATTCTGGGAAATCGTTTTGGAAAACGGAGGGAGAATTCGAGGCGGGGGTGACGAAGTCGGAAACGTTTCGTGCGAACGAACTGGTCAAAGAGCATCTGAGTGAGTTGAGCGAAGAAGATCAACGCGTCTTGCACGAGCGATTGCACGAGAAGTTTGTGAAACCGGGAACAACCACAAATGCGCCGTGATTTGATCTGAGCGGTTTTTGCCGATGTTGTTAGGGTGAGACTCGAAGTGACGGTCACATGCCGGTGGACGGAGTCCGGGTGGTCACCACTGCCTTTGAAGCAGGGAGAAGCTCGCGGATTGGCTGGACTGAACTTCGGTGAACTCCGCAGGGGCGACTCGTTCTAGGAACGACGCGTCCCATCGCCAAAGCCCCGTAGCAGCGAGATAATCGGAACGATGCAGTCGAACGGAGACAAGATAAACGCAAAGAGGAACTGGTTACGGATAGAAACCGTTCGGTGATCGTCTGCCCAACAGAAATACTCTGCGCCTCTCCGCGTTCTCCGCGTCTTTGCGTTTGTTCCGCCTCATTTCAACTACATGGTCCCGGTTGAGTCATCCCGAAATCAAACGTCTTTGGTCTTAGAGCCTGTTTGAAAAGTCATGATTTAGTTGCCAAGCGTGCGAGCATGAGACGAATCATGGCGAGGTAGACCATGGTTTCTCCGGTTTGAGCT
>JAYUAV010000032.1:0-15397 GCA_043741175.1 Verrucomicrobiota bacterium | reverse complement strand
TAAATGCCCATCAACCCGCCACGCGCAGTTCCAAGAATCAATTCGTCCGCGCCATCGCCATCAATATCAAACCAACTCACGCCCGGACCAAGACGGCTCAGACGATTCGGCAACAGCGGCTGCGCTTCAAAATCGTTGAACTCGTTCTCGCGGTTCGTGTGGTTCAACACCGCGCTCACGTCTTCAAACAACGAAGCAATCATGTCCTTCATTTTCCTCGGCGCGTTGACCGTGTTCGTCTCAGTGATGATGTAAAGTTTGTTCACTTCAACTCCCGGCACTTCCGTCACGCGTCCATCGCGCCACGTCACTTGCAGTTTGTAAGGCGACCAATCCGCCCGCGCCGCAAACGCCAGCGTGGTGTCGTTGCCAGAACCGTAGCGTCCGCCAGAAATCACTTCCTGCTCCTGCGCTTTCTCGCCGATCAACTTCACTTTCGCGCCCACGCCCGACGTATTCGGCGCGCGACCATGAAGTTTCACCGCGATGCGTGGCGACGTGCCGTTGTTGCGATAAATCTCTGGCTGCCCGTCTGCATTGTTGATGACCACGTCCGCATCGCCGTCGTTGTCCAGATCACAAACAATCATTCCACCGTGTGGCCTTTCGGAGTGGAAACCAAACCGTTCGCCGACTTCTTCAAATTTCAAGTCGCCTTTGTTTCGGAACAACTGGCAGCGCGCGCTGAGGATCGGCAGATTGCGCCGGAAGTCTTCCATCTCTTGAATCTTCTGCATCTTCTTGGCGCGGGTCATCATCGCGTCTGCGTCCATGTAATCCTGCAAATTGCCGCACGAGATCAGCAGGTCGGGATAGCCGTCGAAATCAAAATCAAGAAAGTTTGCGCCCCACGTCCATTCGCTCTCGGACAGCCCGGAGTAAGGTGCGATCTCGGCAAACGTGTTGTCGCCGCGATTCAAGAAAAATGTGTTCTGCGTGTACTGCGGGATCAGACCGTAGTTGTCCGTCTGCGGCGTACCCGGCGCGGCGATGCCGCGTTGCCGCTGGCGGCGCGAGTAGTCACGGCTCAACATGTCGCCCACAAAAAAATCCACCGAGCCATCCAGATTGATGTCCGCACCATCCACCGCCATCGAACCAAAACTCTGATGCCGCAACGTCTCCATCGGCGCGAGCGTGAATCGCCCATGACCGTCGTTCAGCCAAAAGCGGTCTGGCGTGTGAAAATCATTACAGACATAGATGTCAGGCGAGCCATCGTTGTTGAAGTCGCGAATCTGCACCGCCAGCCCCGAACCATCCAGCGGCCCCGGTGGCAATGATCCCGGCGGCATCGTGAAGTATGACGCGTCCGCTGGTTTGAAGTTTCCGCGCCCGTCGTTCAACAGCAGCACGTCTGGCTCACCCTTCTCGTAAATTCCTTCGCCCTGCGCGTAGAATTGATCTTTGAACTTCGGCGAGAGTTCCTTTCCATCGCGCACACGCTGCCACTCTTTGGTCAACTCCGGGCCGACCTCAATATGATCGTCGAGATACGAGCGGCTGCGATAGTTGCAAATATAAATGTCCAGCGCGCCATCGCCGTCCACGTCTGCCACCGCGATGGACGTGCTGGCGAGTTTGGATTCGCGTCCGGGAAACGTCAGGTCTTCGGTGAAATGTCCTTTGCCATCATTGCGGAAAAGCCGGTTCGGTCCGCCGCGCGCCGTGACGATCAAGTCGAGCGAGCCATCGCCGTTCAAATCAGCCAGAGTCGCCGCAATGGAATGTTGTCCCGGACATGCGACACCCGCACTGGCCGTGATGTCCTCGAACTTCCAGTTGCCAAGATTGCGATAGAGAACATTCGTCCCATCGCTGGAGCAAAAGAACAGATCGCACAAGCCGTCGCCATCCACGTCGCCCGCAGCGATGCCGGAAGGGATCAGCGTGTAAAGCGAGCGCGTCTGTGACGACACGAAATTGGTGAAGTTGATGCCAATGGATGACGGTGACAGCGAGGTGAAGCCGGGCGACGTGTTCCCAGTGACTCGGAGCGGGAAGGATTCCGCACCAGCAGAATCAGCCGCGACGCAGGAGAAACCAACCGCGAACAGCAGCGCAGTGACGTTATTCAAGCCAAGCATCAGCCACCTCTGAAGGCGGCTGCACCCAGCAAATTCATTTTTCCACGCAAGCCATGTCATGTCAGAGAGGCAGTAAAGTTGTTGGATTGAAAATAGGAATCCATCCTGCACGAAGCGAGTCAAAATTCGGCGGACTGCGGGCGAGGTACCGTCCGCAGTCCGCCGCAAGCCAATTGTCGCAGCTTATTTCAATTTCCACTCCAGAATGCCGCCGGAAAATTCACGCCGCAGTTGAACTTCGATCCGCAAGGCCGTCGTCTCCACGGCGGGAAATTCAACGCGATTCCAACCGTCCTTGTTCAACGTGAATTTAGCCGCTGCGGCGACAACCGGCGTCCACAAATCACCCGTTTTGTAAAGCAGCCGCCACGACTCCGGCACGCGACACTGACCCTTGCCCGTGTCGTCGAACCAATAAACCTCGACGCTGGAAACTTTCTTTGAAGCCGCAAAATCGTAATGCACCCACTCGCTTCCGCCGCGATGATCCCACCAAGTGAAGCGCGGGATGTCCTCGTCGTTTGACTGGCGCGGCTCGATGCCGTCGCTCAACGCATCCGTTGTGTCGCCTGAGAAAACATGCGACGCACTCGTCGGATAAGCTGGTTTGCCGCCTTGCGAAGAAACTTGCCAGCGATGCGCCGACGGCGAAACGCTGACGGTGGGGAAGGCTGAAATCCTCAATCGCGCTGCGCCCATCGGGATCAGTGTCACCTCTTGCAGCGGTTGATCGCTCGCCGCCGGGCTGTCCTGCAACACCGCGCACAAGCCGTGTCTGTCCATCGTCCATTCGGGGATCTGCCGCGCCTTTGCGATGATCTGGATCGGTGAACTCTCCGGCGTGAACGGAAAATTGTCCTTGGGCCACGCGAGTTTTTTCACCGTGAAATTTTCCTCAAGCTTCGTGTTTTCCAAAGCTAGGCCGAAGTTCCACGGCGTCGTGGGATGGATTTCAAACGACGGCCACTTGGAAGGGTCAGCCGTTTTCTGCCAAGACGAATCGCCGATGGCGGTCTGTGCGCTGTCATGGCGGTCGTAGCGTTCGCCGATCTTGAGCGAGAACGTCAACGGCCCGTAGTTCACGCTCACGCTGTTGTGATTCGCAGTCCACGTTCGCACTGAAATATCCATCGGCAGATCGAGCGTCACGATGTCATTGTTTTTCCACTCGCGTTCGATGCGTAAAAATTTCCCGGCAGCTATCGTGGCAGCGACGTTTGTGCCGTTGATCTGAACATGGGCGACTTTGATCCACGCCGGGACGCGGAGATACAACGGGAAGTTCACCGCGCGCTCCGTATGCACCGTAAAAGTTATTTTCTCCTCGAATGGATATTTCGTTTCTTCGGTGATGCGAACCTTCGCGCCATCGCCGACTAGGGCAGTGACTTCGCTCGCGGAATAGATGGCGGCGCACAGACCATTGTCCGGGGTGGCGAGCCAGAGATGCTTGGTGAAATACGGCCAGCCCATCGAATGATTGTGCTGGCAGCAACGCGAGCTGAACGGATTCATCATCAGGAACGGACCGTTATTCTGCAAACCGGGCGAGTGATTCTTAGAATCGCTCACGACCATGTTCGGCGCGGTGAGATAGCGCAGTGCGCGAAAATCCGGCAGCACAGCGGCGGGATAGGAATTGAACGCCACATCCTCGCATTGGTCAGCCCAGAAAGGATCACCTGTGATCTGCATGAGCAATTCATCCGACAACATCTGTTCCACCATGCCGCAGGTTTCGACGGCTTGATGCGGATCAGCATAGCCGGGGCGGCAATTCTCGTCGCTGCCGAACATCCCGCCGGGGACTTGGCCGTAACGCTTTCGCACCTCGTTGAAGGCGGCGTAGGTCGCATCGAGTTCAGACTTGTCGTGCGTTTGCAGATAGTGCGTAGCCGGTTCGCGGAAACATTCGGCGATGTTCACGTTGTGCCAGTCGGGCAGATCGTTCTTCAATCTCCAGTTCGCGGTGCAGCGATGGATTTTATCCGCGAGCTTCAGCAGTTCGGCGTCGCCAGTGTGGTTGTAGAGCCAATAGACGCTGTAAAGATTGTCGCCACCGCGCATTTTCTGCCAGTAGTGCGTCAGAAACTTTTCGTCCGGAACGGTCAGTTGATATTTGAAATACTTCGTCATCACGGCCAGCACGCGCGGATCAGGTGTGCGTTCGTGATAAGTCTGGAGGCAAAACAGCATGAGCATGTTCGCCCAGTAATCACGCGAGCCGTCGTCATCGAACTTCTGATCCGGTCCGAAATCGCCATCGGGGCGTTGGCTGTTGAGCGCGCCTTCGATCCACGTTTTGCTTTCGGCGATCATCTTGGGATCGTCCAAAATGTAACCGAGCGGGATGTAGCCCTTGAGCCAGTAGGGAAGTTCCTCCCAGCCGTATTTGCCTTTGCCATCCTTGCTCAACCACGCGTTGTCTTCCTTCTGCAACCACGCACTGATCTCGCCGAGATTGCCACAGAGACCATCGCGTTGGCGGTTGAGAAATTCCTGCAACCAACCGCGCGGCTGCACCGCACCGATGGGCAGCGCGATGAAGCGGCTCGGCAACAGCGGCGAGCGGTTGCCTAGATAAAATTTATTGGTCGAAGAAATCTCCGGATGTTCCACGAGTGAGATTTTATCGGTGGCCAGCGCGGTGGATGCGGCGAGCGCAGACGCGAGGATGAAGGTGCGAAATAATTTCATGATCATTCGTGCAACAAAGTTGAGGCGAAGAATAAAACTTCGCGGTAGAAAGCGGGATAAGAATCGCCCCGCGACTTGTGGCATAAATGGGCCACGCGAGATGTCATGGGCTACGGTGGTAAGTCGGATGCGACACCGCTTCGGAGGTGCGATGTAATTTCACACCCCAACGCGCTTGGTGCTTGCGAAAGCAGCGTAGCGTTTCGCTTCCGGACGCACCCCATGACGCGAACTGATTCACGGGAACTGCAATCGGAAGAAGCGGCTTTCGTTTGTGGCAGACAGATTCAGCAGGAGATTTCCAGCATTCGTAGCGGGCGCGTTGGTGATCTGCGACCACGTTGTCGGCGGTGCGAGGTTGGTGGTGCTCCACACTGAGAACGGCGCAGCCCACATGGGCCATTGCAACGAGAGTGAACTCAGGTCGTTGCTCATTACCAGTGACGGCAACACAAAGCTGGCCGTGTAAGTGGCAGCATTCGTCGGCACGCTCACGTTGTGCGTCTGTGCGCCGCCGTCCGACCACACCACGAAATCATAATTACTGCCGGAAAGATTTTGCGGCGATGGCGCGTTCAGCGTGCGCGCCATGCCGACTACGCGAACAACCGAGGTTGGCGTGTTCATGCCTTGGCCATCGAGATTCAACTGCAAACCCGCTGGCACTGTCGCCAGATTCAGTGTGCTGAGGCGCGGCAATACATCCACGAATGTTGACTGCTGGTTTCCATTCGTATCGGTGGCCGTCAGATTCAATCGGTAGAAAACATTTGTCGTCGCCGGGCCGTTGGTCGGAATGGTTATCGAGCCGTTCGTGACATTGTTCAACGGACCGAGGAAGGGATCAACAATGCCGTCGTGCGAAAAGGTCGCCGCCCACGAATAGGAATAGGTCGGCAACAGCGTATCGGAATAATCCCTCGCCACACCAGCATACGCGATGTTGTTGCCGCCTGCGTAGAGCGAGCCGAGCGTCGGTTGAGTGATGGACAGGCTAGGCGCATAGATTTCTGAGACAGACAATGCGCGTGAATTGATCTTCACGGAATCAAGCTGGCCGTTGAAGTAGGCATCCGCACCGAACTGACTTTTCCCGAAATAATTCTTCGTTGCACCGACGTCGGACGGCAGAAGATTAATGCTGTTGTTGACGGCGGCGACCTGCCCATTTGTGTAAAGAATCCCTTGCCGCCCATCCAGCACGACGGCGACGTGAGTCCAGACGTTAAGTGGAAGCCCAGCCGCCTCGATCACCTGCGTGTAGTTCGATGCCTGCGCGGTGATGGCGCATTGCATGTTGCTGTTATAGACGTACGGGCTGAGAAAGAAGAAGCGTTGCGTGTCTTGACCGAAATCAAAAATGCGCTGCCACATCGCGCCGCCACGCCACTTGACCCAGCCTCCGAATGTGCGAAGCGAACTGATGCCGGTGGGAAAACTTACGTATTGATTCGCGCCGCCGGGAAGGTTCAACACGTTGCCGCGCGTGGCGTCAACCTGTATCCCCGCGCCGCCGAACAGTGTGCCGTTGTAAAGATTGCTGGAGTCGTTGGCGTTCGAGGTGAACGGATAATACGAAGCCCAGTCGCTGCTGATGTTTGCGGCAGCTGCAGGAAAAATATCCGTGTAGTTCGTGCTCTTACGCGCGAGCGAATCCATGGCGATGAGTGTGATGCGATACGAACCGTTCGTGGCAGATGAACCTGTACTAGGAATGGTGAATGAACCGTTCGTGACGCCGGACAACGGAGCGATGATGGTGTTGGTCGTGGTGAACCGCCACTGGACCGACCACGTCAGGCCGGTCGAGGAAATTGTTGCGTCAGCAAAATCATTCGCGCCGCCGGAGAAGTTGATCGTGTCGCCCGGACGATAGATTGAACCTTGCGCGGGCTGCGCGATGGAGATTTGGGGCGCGATAATCGCCGCCGGACTCAACGCGCTGGAAAAAAGCCGCACGGAACTAAGCTGGCCGTTGAAGTAAGGATCGGGCCACTGACTTTTGCCGAGGTAATTGTTCGTCGCGCTCAGATTCGCGGGGAGGAGTTCAACGTTAGCGTTCGTCACGGCAGGGATTCCGTTCGTGTAGAGAACCACGCGGCTGCCATCCATCGTCACGGCGACGTGCATCCAGACATTCGTCGGCAACGGTGATGCCGCTTCTGTGATCTGTTCTGCGCCAGCGACGTTGCTGTTGAGGCTGATCGTGGAGCGAAGTTTTCCTGTGCCTGACGAGGGCGTGAGCAAGGCGTAGCGAGTCGTGTCGTTACCGAAATCAAAGATGCGCTGCCAAGCACCGCCGCCGTTCCACTTCACCCATGCCATAAACGTCTGCATTTTCGAGACACCAGCGGGCAGGCTCACAAATTGGCTGGTACCGGAGAGGTTCAAAACGTTGCCGCGCGTCACATCGTTCTGGATCGAAGCGCCGCCGTTGAGCGCGCCATTGAAATGTCCGTTGGCGTCGTTGGCGTTCGCTTTGAACGGATAATAGGAAGACCAACTGCTCGGCGGGTTGGCTGGCGAAAGCGTTGCGACATTTGTGCCCTTACGCCCAGTGCTGTCGGTGGCGATGAGAATAACTTGATACGTGCCGCTGTTGGCGTTGGTGGGGATGTTGAATGAGCCATTCGTTATTCCTGCGACGGGCCCGAAGATGATGTTTGTGATTCCATCTTGAGCGAACTCTATGCGCCAACTCAAAGCCGCCGCGCTCAAGGTAAGATCGGTGAGGTCGGTTGCACTGCCGTTGAAAGAAAGCGTTGTGCCAGGCCAATACTTTGAACCATCAGCGGGTTGAGAGATAAAGGGTAGGGGCGCTGCGATTTCGACAGCGGACAATGCGCGACCATATACTCGGAAGTTTGCGATCTGGCCGTTGAAGTAGGGATCAGGGGCGAACATGCTACGACCGAGATAATTCGTTTGCGCCAATGTTTGTAGTGGTGAGAACGTGATGTTGTTCGTCACCACAGGGACACCGTTCGAGTAGATGATTCCTTTTTGACCATCGAGCGTGAGCGCGACGTGCGTCCAAACGTTCGTGGGTAGCGCGGCGGGCGCGGTTATGACCTGTGTGACGTTGTTGATGCGGATGTCGCAGCGCATCTTGGCCGTGTCGCCGGTAAGTGGGGTGAGCATCACGTAGTCCGTGGTGTCCACGCCGAAATCAAAGATGCGCTGCCACGGAGCACCACCATTCCATTTCACGACAGCGGAAAAAGTCCGTGCGTAAGCCACACCCGGCGGGAGTTGAACATATTGGTTTGTGCCGTTGAGATTCAGCACGCGACCGCGAGTCCCATCAGTTTGAATCGAAGCTCCGTTTTGCAGCAGGCCGTAGTACTGGCCGTTCTCGTCGCGCGCATCGGATTGGAAATTATAGACCGCAGACCAGTCGTTGGTGAAGTAAGGCCAGTTGTCTGTTGTCCAAGAAAGCGGTTCGAGATCAAAGTCCGCCACGCCGTACGCGCCATACCACGGCGCATAAGCACCGGCATCGTAGTAGTGATAACTGAACCATTGCTGGCCGCCTTCGTTGAGGATCGCGAAATGTCCCGGCCCGGTGAACTTGCCCGTGCCTTGCAGGAAGAGCGTGCCGCCGTTGTTCACCATGTCCACGCCGTTCTTGTCGAAGTAAGGCCCGGTGATACTTGTGCTGCGGCCCATGCGGATGTTGTAACCGCTGTTCACGCCAGCACAGCAGGAATCCCAGTTCACCATCAGGTAATAATAACCGCCGTGCCGGAAGATGGATGAGGCTTCAATCGAACCGTTGTAAGCCAGTCGCGTGAGCGTGGAATTCGGCGTGATGCGCATACCGGTCACCGAATCGAGTTGAGCGATGTAGATGCCCTGCCAGTAAGAACCGAAAACCAGCCACGGATTTCCGCTCGCGTCCAACGTGACGGCGGGATCAATAGTGTTGTAGGCACTGCCGTTGGTGGAAGTGATGACCGAGCCTTGATCTGTCCACAGATAAGTTGGATCGCTTGGATCAAGCGTGGGATTGGTGACGAGGCCGATGCCCGACACCTGGCTGCCCAAAGTTGAAACGGCGTAGTAGAGACAATAACGTCCGTTGAGAAAGATGACGTCGGGTGCCCAGATGACGTCCGTGAAACCCGGCGCGGCGTTGGTGGTCCAGTTGGGCGGAGTGGCGAACACATTCGGGCCACGCGTCCAAACGATTTTGTCTTTGGAAGATTTGGACTCGATGCCGACTCCGGTGGCGAAGATGTAATACTTGTCCTTGCACTTGATGATGCTGCCGGGATCGTGCGCGCCGAGATTGCCGCGCAGCGGTGGTGCTTGGAGTGCGGGGACGGGGTGGGAGAATGACAAGGCCAACGCCAGCACTACGAAGGCGATGAATCGGCCTGATTGACTAAGATGACGTAGCATGAGTTGTTTCGTTCGTGACCCCGGTTTATCTGGGAGGTGATGTAGATTATCACACGCCGAGGAAACGTCATGTGGCATGGAGTGGTTACAGAAATAGATCACTTCGCCGGGGCGTTTGTGTTTGCCATCCGCACCACCACGATCCCGGCATCAATGAACTGTCCGCCACTGGTCTGGTGACAATGCACAGCCATCCGGTTCACGCCGGGTTTGAGCGTGGCGATGGCAGCAGGACTCATGTTCGTCACAAAATAAGTTTCGCTGAAACTATTCACCTGCGCCGCCAGCACTCCGTTCAGATAAACCTCCGCATCCTCGTCGTGATGCAACTGCAATCGGGCGTCGCGCAAGTCTTCCACCCCCAACGTGAACTCACGCCGTAGCCAGATGTCGGACGTGTTCCAACTCGTCCCCACCAACGCGCTTGGAGTTTGAGTTGTGCCGAACCCGCCGTAGCCTTGCTGCCATCTGGCGTCGTTGAACTCAGGTTGATACCACTGCTCGCCCGGATCACTCGTCGTGTATCGCCAACTCACTCTGCCATGAATCGCATTGGGCGCGATCACTCGCAGCGGTTTTTGATTGTTGGCGCGATTCGCAGTTTGCATTGCGGCGAGATTGAGTTTGGTGACAGCGCGATCATACGTGAGCAGGCCGTTACATTCTGTTTCCACGTCAGTGGTCTGGGTGTAAATCGCCGCGCTGAGTCCGAACGAATCATGCAGGAGATGGACGCGCTCCAGCAGCTTCCCGTAGCGTTCAGTGAGCACGCCCGCGTCGGGCATGGGTTGATAGCCCCAGAATTGTTCCGACCAAGTGTGATTCGTCAGTCCCAACCCCAGCCCGCCAAATTCCCCCAGCACCGCCGCTCGCTCGACTTCGGGCGACGGACTTTCCGGCCCAGGATAACTATGCACATCAATCAAATCTCCCACGCGCTTGTCCGTCCAGCCGCTCGCGTTGTTCACAAGCCGCGACGGATCCAGCGACTTGAGCCACGGCGTCAACCGCTCCGTGTCGTACTGCCCCCAACCTTCGTTGAACAAAACCCAGACGATGATCGAAGGATGATTGCGACGTCCTTCAATCATCCGCTGCAACTCCACTTCAAACTGCGTGCGGCTTTCCGGCATAGTGTTGTTGCCGCTCGGCATGTCCTGCCAGACCAGCAGGCCGAGTTTGTCGCACCAATAATACCAGCGCTCCGGCTCTACCTTCACATGCTTGCGCGCGAGATTGAATCCCGCGCGCTTGGTGAACTCGATGTCGAAGCGCAATGCTTCATCGGTCGGCGCAGTGTAAATTCCATCCGGCCAAAAACCCTGATCCAGCGTCCCCATCTGAAACGTGAACTGGTTGTTGAGAGCGATGCGAGTCACGCCTGCATCATCTTTTCGCAACGCGATCTTTCGCATCCCAAAATAACTCGTGACAAAATCCACGACGCGCTCGCCATCTTTCAACGTGATCTTCAAGTCGTAGAGGAATGGATCGTCCGGCGACCACAGGTGCATGGAAGAGATTGGCACAATCAATTCCTTGTTGGCGTTGCCGACGACGCGTCCCACTTCCTTGCCGTCCGCCAACGCCTGCACTTCAACACGGATGGATTCGTTACGGCTGGCTGTTGCGACGCGCACTTGCAACACCTTCGCATCCACATCCGGCGTCAGTTTCAAATCATCAATGCAATTATTCTCCACGGGTTCGAGCCAGACGGTTTGCCAGATGCCGGACGCGGGCGTGTAGAAAATTCCCTCCGGCTTGCGCGATTGTTTTCCGCGCGGTTGATCGCCTTCCGTCGGATCCATCACCGCCACGCGGATTTCCTCCTCTCTCAACCACTTCAAACTGTCCGTCACATCGAAGCTGAACGCATCGTAGCCACCCCGATGCTGGCCGATCTCCTGACCGTTGATGAAGACGCGCGCGCGCCAATCCACCGCGCCGAAATGCAGGCGCACGCGTTTGCCGGCCCACGCTGCTGGCACTTGAAAACGTCGCTGATACCAGAGCGTGCTGTTCTCATCGAGCCGCCGCATCACGCCGGACAACGCGGACTCAATGGGGAACGGCACGAGGATTTGACCGTCGAAGTTTGTTGCTGCCTTGGCCGACGACGGAGTGATGGTGTAATTCCACAGGCCGTTCAGACTGAGCCAGTCGGTTCGCACCAACTGGGGACGCGGATATTCGGGATGCACGTTGGTGGGATTTACATCCGCCGCCCAGCGAGTCATCAATGGTCCGGATGCGGGATGCCATGATGGGGAGATTTCGGCCGCAGGCGAACGAGGGGGCAGCAGCAAAGATAGGAAAGCACCAAGCACCAAGCTCCAACATCCAGAAAAGCACCAAGCTCCAACATTCAAACCGCGCCAGCCTCGCGGGTTTGGTTGTTGGAATTTCTCTGAATGTTGGAGCTTGGTGCTTGGAATTTTTACGTCCATGCGTCGTTCCTACTTCCTTAAATACTTCGCCACCGCTTCCGTGCGCGAGCAGACGTGGAGTTTTTCGTAAATCCGCCGGATGTAATTCCGCACCGTATGAATGCTCACGCCCAGTTTGTCCGCGATCTGTTTGTAAGCCTGACCCTCGGCGAGTCCGTCCACCACCTCGCGTTCGCGCGGAGACAGCGCAGTCGTCTCATCTCCCGGTGCGACCTGCACCGGACGCAATGACAGCACCACTTTGCGCGCGATGGGCGCGGACATCGGCGAGCCGCCTTCGTGAACATCAAGAATAGCTTCGAGTAATTTTGCCGGAGGCATTCGCTTCAAAAGGTAACCGCTCGCGCCAGACGCCAGCGCGCTGAAAATTTTCTCCGTGTCCTCGAATACCGTGAGCATCACCACCTGCGTCGCCGGCATCAGGGGTTTCAATTGTCGCACGCATTCGATGCCGCTCATGCCGCCGAGGTTGATGTCCATGAGCACCACGTTAGGTTTTTCCCGGGGCAGATTTTTCAACGCGTCCTCCGCGCTGCTGTGAACGCCGAGACATTTGAAACCTTTTGCTGCGTCAATGAACCCCGCGATGTTTTCGCGCAGATCAACTTCATCGTCCACAATTGAAACCGTGATTGTTTTATTACTCATGCGTCACTTGCGTTTGGTCTGAGTGCCCAGCGGCACGCTCATGGTCACCACGGCGCCCTCACCAGGTTTGCTGCGTACACTGCAATGTCCGCCCGTAACAGCCAGCCGCTGTTGAAGATTTCGGAGACCGTTGCCGATTCGTTTCCCCGTCACTGTTCCGGGATCATGGCTGGAAGACAACATCGCAGCGGCGTCAAAACCACAGCCGTTATCCTCCACTTGGATTTCAAATTTCCCCGGCGCGATCCGCATATCCACCCGGATGCGCGTGGCGCGTCCGTGCTTGAGCGCGTTGTTCAATGCCTCCTCGAACGCGAGAAACAAATTGTGACGCGTCTCGGCGGACAGTGGATGATGCGGCAGCCCTTGCGGAATGTGCAACTCACATTCCACGGCGGTGTTCTGCAAGTACTCCGTCGCGTAGTGACCGAGGTAGGCCGCCAGATGTTCCAGCGTGTCGTTGTGCGGATTCACCGCCCACACGATTTCATCCAGCGACTGCAACAGATCGCGTGAGGTATGAGCGATGGAATCCAGTTTACGCGCCACGGGTTCCTGACCTCTCAATTCGCCTATCGCGCGCTCGCTCATGTAGGAAATCTTCGTCAACTTCGAGCCGATCTCGTCGTGCATGTCCTGTGCGATCCTCATGCGCTCGCGTTCGAGCGATTGTTGCTGCGCCAGCACCGCGAGCCGGCGACGCAGCCGGCGATTTGACACCAGCCGCGCAATGCTCGCTACGAGGATCACCGCCAGCATGACGTAAAAAGCCAGTGCCCATTCCGTGCGCCACACGGGAGTCGGGATCAAAAATTCAAACGCCGCTCCGTTTTTTTGCCACGCGTCCGCGCCCCCAGCCTGCACGCGAAATGTGTAACGGCCATACGGCAACCGACCGTAGCGCACGCTGCGTTCGTTCCCGCCATCCACCCAGTCTGCATCAAATCCGTCGAGCTTGTGACGGAAACGAACCTTCTCCGGCGCGGAAAAGTTCAGCGCAGTGAATTGAAACTCCAACGCGCGCACGTCTGCCCCCAACCGCACGCCCGACTCCGCTTGATGGGGCGCACTTCCGGCCAACGGGTGCGGAAGCGAACTTCCATTGACCACCACCTCCTCGATCAGCATGGGAAGCGGAGTCAAATCCACCACCAACCGCCGTGGGTCGAGTGTGACCACGCCGCCCGCCATGCCGAACCAAAGTTTTCCATCGGACGATTTCGCCGCGCCCGGCCAGCCGTACGAGGTAGCGGGGGTGTTGGGCGCAGAGTCCGCATCAAACACCAACTGACAACGCATCGGACTCTGCCCGGCCAACGCCGCCTTGATGTCGGTTTGCGTTGCATGATAAATCGCCTTGCTCGTGCCCAGCCACAAATCACCGTCGTCATCGCTGAGAATTCCCAGGATGGATTCCTCCGCCGTTCCCAGATTCAAATTCCAGTTCAGGTAACGACCCATCACCACGCACGCGAGATTACACCCCGCCGTTCCGATCCAGATTCGCCCGGCGGAATCCTCGTGCAACGCGCGGACGGCTTTCCCGCCAAGCACAGAAGGTTCGAGAACAGTTTTGAACTTCCCCGCCTCGCCTCGCACCACTCCGCCATCGCCGTAACCGAGCCAAAGCACGCCATGTCGCGAAGGCAAAATCGCCGTGATGGGTTGCTCCGGCAATCCCGCGTCCGTTCCGAACCGCGTGATCACACCGCCCGCGATGCGATTCAACCCGCCGGAAAAAGTTCCCGCCCAAACATTGCTCGCGCCATCCACCGACACGGAAAGAACCATGTCGTCGGACAAACCATTCGCAGTGCCGAAGTGGATCGCTCGCTCGCTGCTGACGTGATAAACCCCCGCGCCCGGCGTGCCGGCCCATAGGCTTGAGTCCGGTGCGATGGCGATGGACGAAACGCGATTCTGCAACTCCGCTGCGGATTCACCATCGAGGCGATCAAACTTTTCCGCCGTCCCCGTGAACACGCCGCCGCGATCAAATCCAATCCACGCTCGACCTTGCGAATTCATCGCGAGACAGACCGTCGGCTGATTCGGCAGGCCGCCGTTGGTGTCCAGCACGCGCACATTGCGTTGTTGTAAACGCACAAGCCCGCCGCCTTGCGTGCCCAGCCAGAGATTGCCCTCGCGATCTTCGCACAACGCGCGAACATCGCTCGCGAGTCCGCCGTTACGCAGCGTGATCGGTAAAAACTTTTCGTCCGTGAAACAATACAATCCCTTGCCGCTCGTCCCGATCCACAACTCGCCCTGCCGCCCCTCGCACAAACTCCAGATGCGAAGCGACGAAAGATTATCGCCGCCGCCAAAATGATTCAGGTGTTTGCCCTCGGTGAGATTCACCAGATACGTGTCGCCGAAGGCCCAGAGATTGCCGGTGCGGTCTTCATAAACGCCGAGCGATTCTGGATTGCGTCCGGGACTATCCGTTTGAAATGGCACGGGGAAAATCTTTCCGTCCTTGAACTGACACATGCCGCCGCGCGTGGTGATCCAGACCGTGCCAGACCGCGCGACGTGGACATTGGAGACAAACTCACCCGGCAAACCGTCCCGCGTGGTGAACGTTTTGACTCGGTTGCCTTCAAGCAAGTTCAACCCCGTCGGCGTGCCCAGCCACAATTTTCCCACGCCATCCTCGGCGATGCTGTTGATCGTTTCATCCAGCGTATTCTGCGCGTTCTGCTCTGTGTGAAACCGTGTCATGTTGCCGCCGGAATAATTGAACAACCCATTGCCCAGCGTGCCGATCCACAATCGCCCGGCTGAATCCTCGCAGAGCGCAGTCACATGGATAGTTTCATTCGTGCGATGGGGCAGGGGAGACACGGGCACGAACCGTACACCATCAAAACGCGCGAGCCCCTCTGGCGTGCCGACCCACAGATAACCATCGCGCGATTGAAGCACAGCGGTCACCGAGTTATCCGGCAAACCCTGTTGCTTGGTCCACACCTGCACCGAGAGGTCTTGAGGGAGAAGCTTCGTCACCGCGCCCCAGGCATTGCTGAAGCCACACACCAGCAGCATCAGCAGAAAGCAGCGGCGCGTTGAAAGCGGTTGAAGCACTGGCTATGAATAACAAAACATCTC
>JAYUAV010000031.1:0-1976 GCA_043741175.1 Verrucomicrobiota bacterium | reverse complement strand
CTGGCACCGAGCTTGGCGGGTTTGATACGCATACGGGACAAGGCGGCGCGACTGGTTCTCACGCGAACCTGTTGCAACAAGTCGGCTGGGCGATGTACGCCTTGCAGAAATATTTCACTCGATACGCGGACAAGGCGACGTGGGACAATACAATCGTGATCACGTTCTCTGAGTTTGGACGCACTTCCGTGGAGAACAACGACGCGGGCACAGATCACGCCGAGGCTGGTGTGATGTATGTCGCCGGTGGCGCGGTGAAAGGTTACGGCTCAACGAATGGCAACGGCGTGTTCGGATGCAGCCCAAGTGAGATTGTTGCTCCTTGGAAGCCCGGCCCGCGCACCACCAGCGGCGCCACTTGCGGCACCATGTTCGCCGCAGGATTCGCGGAGGGCGCGGGGACGGTCAACCCTGTCACCGCAGGCTATCTCCGCCGCTCGGTTGATTACCGCTCCGTGCTTGGCGAAGTGATCCGCAAACATCTCGGTGCCACGCAGAATCAATTGAATCGCATTATCCCGGGTTATGCCACGGAAGGCATCTTGGGCAAGGATGAAATGCTGCGTCTTGGCGGCGTCTCCAGTATTGATAACGTGGCGATTCGAGGCGAACTCGGTTTGCTGTGAGAGGTGAACGCATGGCCGCCATGAGTGCGGCTCAAAGTGTCGAATACTGCGGCGTCTTACTCTTAATCTTTTTCTTAATCTTAATCCCGCCCACAAAGGGATTAAGAAAAAGATTGAGAGTAAGATTAAGAACCCAAAACTTCGTCTGTCAAATTGAACCATACCCCACCACCTTGAGCCGACACGCGTACTTGGCAGTGATCGTTTCAGGATTGGTTTGTCTGGCTTCGCTCAGAGTCGTTGCTGCCACCAACAATTTCATTCCCGCCGCCGACACCTCGCTTCTGGAAGTTTCCCCATCGAATAACCTCGGCGGATTTCGCGGCATGAATGCTGGCACTACTCAGAATGGCCCGCGCACACGCGCGCTGTTGCGCTTTAATCTCTCCACGCTCCCGACAAACACGCTGATTCAATCCGCAAAGCTCACCGTTCAAGTCACGCAACAGCCGATTGACGGATACGACTTCACCGCGTTCGGACTTCACCGCATGTTCAGGCCGTGGGGCGAAGGAAATAAAATCCCCGTAACCCAGCCGGGACAGGGCGTGCCTGCGACTGCTGGTGAAGCCACATGGCTGCACGCGTTTTTTCCGACGAACCAATGGACGACGCCGGGAGGTCAGCCGGGCACGGATTATTCTTCCATCGAAAGCTCCTTCGAGATTGTCTATGACGTGGCGAACTCGCCTTACGTTTTTCCGTCCACGCCGGAGATGGTGGATGACGTTCAATTGTGGATCAATAAACCGGTGACGAATCACGGTTGGATGTTGCGCTGCGCGGATGAGTTGCCACGGTTCACCGCCCGGCGGTTTGGAACTCGCGAAGATGCGAACAACGCTCCCGTGCTCGAACTCAAATTTTTTGTTCCGCCGTTGCTGCAAATCTCGCGCACAAACAATTCACAAGTCGCAATCCGTTTCACCGCGTGGGCGGGACATTCCTACAATGTGTTTTACCGGAACTCGCTCAAGACTGGAGTCTGGCAGTCACTCACGAGTATTCCAGCATCCACCACGAATCGCGAGATCGTGATCCTGGAGGCGACAGCGGCAGGGCAGCGAAATTCCCGATACCGTTTCTACAACCAACGCTACTATCGCGTCAGCGCGCAGTAGAGCGCATCTGCAAATGGCATTCCGTGTTCCAGCACCGGAGGTGCGAAAGAAAAACACATGGCCAGCGAACTATCTGTCACCCCTTCCGGGGTTTGGCATTTCCGCAACTTGACCCACGGCTCACGCCGTGGGCTAACTTCTGTCGCCGCTCCGCAGCTAAAACCAGTTTAACGACAACGCTTGGGCTTGCTGATGTCAGGTTGTCCCATCGCCCACTCACCACCGATCA
>JAYUAV010000030.1:0-4200 GCA_043741175.1 Verrucomicrobiota bacterium | reverse complement strand
TCAACGCCGAGTAGTTCCACGAGCAGGGCGGACTTCTCCTTTTGCAGTTCGCGATCTTTGCGCCAGCTTTCGCGCTGCTTTTTTTGTTTCTCAGAGTCGTAGCGGTTGCTTTGTGTTTTCCAAAACTTGGTTTCGTTCTCGTATCGCTCCGGCCAAAGTTCGCGATTGCGCGGGGCGAAGATGCGGTTGACCTCGGCCACGACGATGTCTTTCACCGTTTCATCCGGGCAACCGGCTTCGCGCAGGCGACGGACGAGTTGCTTGAGATCGGCTGATTGGATGTCGAGCCAGGTGGTGGTCGTCCCCGTTGCGCCTGCTTCGGTTGAACTTATGGTTTCGCTGGCGGCGGATTCAATTATTGAACCCTTGCCGAATCGGCTGCCGGATTTTCCTGCACTCTGCGATGACTCAGCAGCGGCAGAGTCGGAGTTGGTGGTGGCGTGGCGAGATTTGAACCACCAACCCGCGAGCGCGATGTTCCCGGCGAAGGAGACGATGATCAGTATGCGAAGTGGTTTCATGTTTAGTTGGATTCAGGTGCAAGGTTTCGCAACCAATAACCGCCGCTCTGCTGATAATAATTAGCTCGCCGCTCACCCAGCAAACCAGCGAGAGTTTTAGTGGTCTCGACTTTGATGGCTTGAAGAGCCGCAGTGCGTTGCTCTTGGGTGAGTGATTTGTCGTTGCGGAGCTTTGAGGCAGCAGACTCGGCTTCCTTTTTGATGTCCGGGATTTTGAAGACGGATTCTTTCGGGACTCCGGCGTCGAGCAGGTTTCGATATTCGTATTGCTCCATCAACTTGTATTCGGCGACGCGGTTCGTGCCGAGATTGTCGGCGAGTGAGGCTTCCAACTCCTTTCGTTTTTTCTGAAGCTCCTTTTGTTCGTCAGGCGTGAGTAGATTGTCCTCGTTGTTGCGCGCGGCATCCAATTCCTCCAACGCTTGCTTGTGATTATGGATGGCGCGGAACTCTTTTTCATCCGGGTCGAACGAGGAGAGTTCCCACTTCATGCGTTGCGAGGTTTCGGAGGAGCGGAGTTCGTATTCTTCAAGCTGCTCCGGCGTGAGAACGGTGGCGAGTTCAGCGCGGAACTTCTTTCCGATGGCCGCCAGTTCGGCCTGTGAGTCCTGATCCATGTAGCCTTCATTCTTCGCATAAAATGCAGTTCGCTCGTCTTGAAACCGCTCCTGCATCTCGCTGACTTTATGGCGGGCTTCCTTGGAGATCTGGCCAAACATCCGCTCCGTGTAATCGGGATAACCAGCCTCTTTCGCAATCTGCTCATAGAAATCTGACCCAAGCAGTTCCTTGAGAAGATTCTGTTGCTCCTTACGCAACGCAGTCGTTTGCGCGCGCTGTTCCTTGGTCATGTCGCGTTCGGGGAAATAATTCTGATTGCGACTCTCCCAGAACTTTTCGTTCTTGGGTTTCTTCGGCGGGCGCAACGCGGCGAAGCGTGGGCGAAACAATTTGTTCACATCAGCCATGATGATGTCGCGCACGACTTTCTCCGGCACACCGAACGCTCGGAGTCGGGCGATATATTCCTTGTAGTCTGCGGCTTCGAGTTGCGACCAACGGAAACTTCCGGGGGAATCGCTCGCGTTGTTGACGAGGATTGGTGCAGTGGATTCGGTTGAGCTGGCTGAGAGAGTTTCTTGTGTGGCGGCCACTGGCTGTGAGTGTGTTGATGACTCTGCGCTGGCGGTGGAGTTGTCGCGCTGCCGCAAAACGAAAGCGGCGAGCACGACATTGCCGACGAGGGACAAGCCGAGGATCAGGGCGCGCGAGTTCATGCTGGCTGTATGTGTGTTTCGGGGCGCGTGGTCAATCTGAAATTAAAACGGGATGGGAAATTGAACCGCTAATTTGCGCTAATGTTCGCTAATCCGAATGAGATTGACGCAAGTATCCACTACGTCCCCATCAGTGCAGATGAGCGTAGATTAGCGGTTTTATTCCGAGCTTCCATCCACGGTTTGAATTCCCGGACGCGCCTTGCCAAAGGTGTGTTCGTGGCTAAACTTGGAATCGTCGCTCAGGCAACCTCAACCGAGTCTAATTATGAAATCGTATCCGATCCCCGCAACAAAACTGGTCTCAAGTCGTGTCGCCGCCGTTTGCCTCACAGCGATGGCGGTCGTGGCAACGTCACGCGCCGATGACGTGCCGCAGAAGTTGCCGCTCGTGCAGGATTGGTCGAACGTCGCGTTGATCACTGTGGAGAATGATTGGTCCGGCGTGGCGGGCTTCGTCGGTTATCGCGGAGATAAATTTGCATCGAAGCCTGGAGCGAATCCGCAGACGATCACCGCTGACGGCAATTCCAGTCCGATGAGCGCGTTGCCGAATCAAAAGAACCCCAACACGCTCCGCACAGGTGGCGTGGCGGAGTTCGACAGCATCGCAAATCCAACGGTGGCATTGAAGGGGTCTGCGAACGCGAGCGCACCGATGTTGGTGCTGAATCTCGACACGAAGGGGAAACAAAACATCGCCGTGGGTTACAAGTTGCGCGATCTGGATGGCTCGGCAAACAACGCCGTTCAAGCTGTGGCGTTGCAGTATCGTATCGCCACGAATGCCGCGTTCGTTGATCTGGCGGATGCGTATGCGCCGGATGCGACGAGCGGGCCGGGCGTGGCGACGTTGACGACGCCGATGGTGGTGGTGTTGCCTGCTGCCGCGAATGATCAACCTCATGTGCAAGTCCGCTGGATCACCGCGAACGCCGAAGGCAACGATGAGTGGGTGGGCGTGGATGACATCGCGGTGATCGGCGATGACATCGCGGAGAAGGTTGTTGAAACGAAACACAACTCCGGCGAGAACAAAGTGGTGAAGCCGGTGCGTTCGCCGAAAGAGTTGAGTCAGTAGGGTAGGGGGGAGTTCGGGTGTGATTCCCCGGAGTGTGGGCGGTCCCGCGCCCGTAGCGCGTCGCCAATGCAACACGCAAGGAATCATTCCAAACGCCTCTATACGCCTCTCACCATTCACACGCTGCGAGCGAGTGACTGCTCGCACTCCGGCGGGTTTTCAGCGCACACTGTTCAAGCACGGATGCAACATCCGAGTGTGCTGCGGATATTTCTGCTTCTGGTGAATTCGTCGTGGCCGTGCCTCTGATCTCTTCAATGCTTGACTCAGCTTCTGCGCTCCCTACTGTTTCACAACACACACCGCCTCCATCTTATGAAAACAAATATACTTCCCGTTCTCGTTTTGTCGGCACTACTGACAGCAGGCGACGCCAAGTCTCAATCTGGCCCAATCGTTGATTGCACTTGCCTCGCCAATCTCCACGAACTTCAGACCAACGCGTGTTTGGGGGTTATCCCCGACATCTGTTCGATTGCATTTCCGTGTTTGACGACACCGGTTGCGCCGTTGTGTTCCCAAACGCCCGCGCCCGGCGGACCTGTTGGCCCCGGCACGTACCCGATCACAGTCACGTTTGTGGACCCGTTTCAAAATGTCACGCAATCGTGTCTGGTAAATTTTGTGGTGACGATGCCACCGGGTGGTTGCGGCACCAATGGTTGTATCACACCGCCGACTGGAATGGTGGCATGGTGGCCGCTGGACGAACCCAATGGCTTGGGCGTGTATGCTGACCTTTCCGGCAGCGGCAACGCTGCGATTGTCGAAAGTGCCGGCAATCTCGGCAATGCTGGCAGCCCGAATGCGGTGGCGGGCAAGGTCGCGGGCGCGAGTTTCTTCTACGGACCCACCGTGCGCGGTCGCGCGCCAAACGCAGCCTCGCTGAATTTCGGCACCAACAGTTTCAGCATTGATTGCTGGGTCAATCCCGTGCCGTTCTTCGGCGGGTGGCAGCCAATCGTGGACAAACTTAATCAACCCGCTGGCCTCGGTTACGCGTTGAGTGTGTTTAATAACAACGTCCAATTGCGTCTCGGCAACGGCACGCTCTACACCCACACCGGACCAGCAGTGACAGCGAATGCGTGGAACTTCGTCGCCGTCACGGTGAATCGCGTGGCGAACACGGTGACGTTCCATGTCAACGGAGTCACTGGTTCACCTCAACCGCTTATCCCGACTGGCAACTTCAACAGTACGTTTGACCTGCTCATCGGCGGTAGCCATGTCGTGACTAATGGCTACGGTGAACTGGCTGTGGATGAAGTGGAAATTTTCAACCGCGTTCTCACATCCGGGGAAATGACGGCTCTTTGGC
>JAYUAV010000029.1:0-1764 GCA_043741175.1 Verrucomicrobiota bacterium | reverse complement strand
TGCCGCAAAACTTTCATCACCTCTTTCATTTTGTTTGGCAAACATAAACGTCCTTGTTTAGATTCCCGCCCCCGCAGGCAGCTCTGTATTCGCAATCTTATGTTCAGGATGTTCGTCCAGCACCAGCACGCCATGCGGCGGCAGATCGTACGTGCCGGAGAAGGTCGTGCCCGTCAGGAAATCGTGCATTGCCTTGTAGAATTGGATGCGCACTGGCGTGTTCTGGTGGTTGAGCAGGAAGAAGATTTTCCCGTCGTCCGTCTGGCGCATGCTCACTTCCACGTTGTCCGGCACTTTGAGCAGCGGATGCAGATTGCACAACTGCCGCAGCCACACGGCGAGGTCGTTGTAGAAATTCTGCTGGCACATCGTGCCGATGTAGATCGCCTTGCCGAGTCCGAACGTGTTCAACGTCATCGCCGGTTTGCCCGCGTAAAAATCCTTCGCATACGTCGCGAGAATTTGGCAACCCTTCGCCTCGATGATGTCGCACCACAGCCGCGCAGAATGGAGATGTGTGGTGGGGAACGAACCTTTGAACGTGAGATGATTATCCTCGCCCGGCGGCAACGCATCGAACTCCAGCACCTCCATGCCGAATAGGTCGGTCATGTTGTGCGGGTAGCCCGTGTCCGGCGCGATGTGATGTTCGTCCACGAGTCCCGTGTTGAACGTGCTGACGAGCGTGCCGCCGTTCTGCACGAACAGTTTCATGCGATCCGTGTCGCCCGCTGAAAGCATGTGCAGCGACGGCGCGAATACGAGGCGATACTTGGACAGGTCTTCCGTGGGTCGCGCGAAATCCACCGGGATATTTTTATCATGCAGCGCGTTGTAGATGAGTTGGACGTGTTCGCGCAGGCTGAAATGCTTGTTCGGCTGGTTCGGCTGCTGCAACGCCCAATCGTTGTCGTGCGTGTAGAGGATGCAGACCTCCGGCGAGACCTTTGAGTTTTTCAACGCGGGCGCGAGCATCTTCAACTCCTCGCCGATCTGAGAAATCTCCTTATAAACGCGGGAGTCTTTGCGGAGATGATGCGGCATGACCGCGCCGTGGAATTTCTCCGAGCCGATGCGCGGTTGACGCCAGCGGAAGAACAACACCGCCGACGCGCCGCGCGAGAAGAGTTGATACGTGAACAGGCGCAATTGTCCCGGACGGATGATGGAGTTCACTTCCTGCCAGGAAACATTTCCCGCTTTCTGTTCCATCACCCAGAAGCCGTCGTCGCCGTCCGGCGTGCGGACGTCGTTCTTCTTGAGCGAGCGCAGCATATCAATTTCGCACGCGAGATCGGCGGACTTGGGCTTGATGGCCGAGGTGCTCTCGATGGAAACGAAATCAATCGCGTCTGCGAGATCAAAATGATCGAAGCGATGTCTGAGTGCGCGGAGATTCGTGGTGACGGGCGCGTTCGGCGTCGCTTCACGCAAGATGTCCGCCTGCATCCGCACGAATGCCACGATGGTGTCGCTGCAAAACCGGCACCAATCCACGACGAGAGCGGGATTGTGTTGCGTGGGCGCAGCCATCGGCATCGGAACGTGACTCCAATCCGTGACGGTTTGACCCCAATGCCGCAAGCCGAGCTTGTCGTTGAGATTCTGGACGGACTTGTATTTCAGCTTGAGCCAGTTCTGCCATTCGAGGCGCGACCCTTCGTTGAACGACGCTTCCGTGAAGTGACTGCCGATGCCGTTATCAATCTGCCACGCGATCAACTGCGGATGATCACCGAGTGCCTTGGCCATCGCTTCGACGAC
>JAYUAV010000028.1:0-7660 GCA_043741175.1 Verrucomicrobiota bacterium | reverse complement strand
CTGCCACGATCACAAGTTCGATCCAATCCCCACGAAGGATTATTATTCGCTGCACGGCATCTTCGCCAGTACGGTCGAGCCGCAAGTGGAAACCGTCAGGCCAAGAAAGCCTTTGGTCACAACGTCAATGCGGTCGTTGATTACATCCTGTTGCATCCCCAGGAACCGCTCGCCGACAGTCAGGAATCCGAGAGCGGTCAGGTTCGTTGGATTTGATTTTGTGGCGGGTAACTTATCTGCCGCGAGTTGTTCGATGATAAAGATGTTGTAAGGCTTGTCGTCGTTGAAACTCTTGATGACGTAGTCGCGATAAGTCCAAGCGTAGGGACTGTGCGGGTCTTCGCGCTGGCGTTTGACCATGCCCTTCGTGTCGCTGTAACGCGCCACATCCAGCCAATGCCGCCCCCAGCGTTCGCCGTAGTGCGGCGAGGCGAGCAAGCGATCCACAACTTTGGCGAATGCCTCGGGCGACTCATCTTTGACGAACGCGTCCACTTCATCAGGCGTGGGCGGGAGGCCAATCAAATCAAACGATGCGCGTCGGATCAGTGTGCGCTTGTCTGCGATGGGATTGGGCGTGAGATTTTTTGACTCCAGTTTCGCGAGAATGAAATTATCCACGGGTGTCTTGACCCAGGTGGAATCCTTCACTTCAGGCACGGCGGGTTTGGTCAGTGGTTGCCACGCCCAATGTTTTTTGTTCGGGTCTTTCCACGCCTTCTGTGCATCCGTAGCGGATCGCGGATCGGGCGCACCCATCTTCACCCATTGTTCAAGATCGGCGATCTGCTCATCGCTGAGTTGTTTCTTCGGCGGCATCTGCAAATCCGCATCGTCGTAGCGCACGGCTTTGATCAACAAACTTTGATCGAGATTTCCTGGCACAACGGCGGGGCCGGTGTCGCCGCCTTTGAGAGTGGCTTCGCGCGAATCCAGCAACAGTCCGCCTTTGACCTTCTCCGACGTCAGGCTGTGACACTTGTAACATTGCTGCGAGAGCAAGGGACGGATTTTATTCTCGAAGAATTGCGTCTGGGAGGCGGTGAGTTCGGCGGCGTGAGAGGTTGATGAGTTAAGAAATGACAATGTCAGGGCTACCAAAACATTCAACAGCCAACATTCAACGCCCAACTCCGATAAATCGCGAGCAAGCATCCAATGGGGCGGCCTGCGATTGCTTCGACGTTGGATGTTGGATGTTGAATGTTGAATGTTCATTTCACTTCTCATGCCAGTATTCCTTTCACCACATTGCCGCTTACATCGGTCAGGCGGAAATCACGTCCGTTGTAGCGATACGTCAGCTTGGTGTGATCAAAGCCGAGCAGATGCAGCACCGTCGCGTGAAGATCGTGGATGTGAACTTTGTCTGTCACGGCGGCGTTGCCGAATTCATCGGTAGCGCCATGAACTGCGCCGCGCTTCACGCCTGCGCCAGCCATGACGGTCGTGAACGCCTTGGCATTGTGGTCGCGACCAGGGTTGTCGTTGCCGTTGCGATCTTTCACGGGCTTGCGACCAAACTCGCCGCCCCAGATGACGAGGGTTTCGTCGAAGAGATTCCGTTGCTTCAAGTCAGCGATGAATGCTGCGAGCGGCTGATCAATTTCCTTCGCGCGTTCGGGCAGACGATCCTCGATGTCTTGATGATGATCCCAGCCACCGGCCCAGACTTGCACGAAACGCACGCCGCGTTCGATGAGGCGGCGCGCAATCAGGAGTTGATTACCTTGCGACGTGCGACCGTAAGCATCGCGCACGAGTGCCGGTTCTTTGCTGATGTCGAATGCATCCGTGGCCTCGGTCTGCATCTTGAACGCCATCTCGTAGGATTGAAGACGCGCTTCGAGGTGCGAATCTTTCTGGAGATTCTGCGCGTGGAGTTCGTTGAGTTGTTGAACCAAGTCCATTTGACGACGCTGTTCCTTGAGCGAGATGTAGGGGTTCTTGATGTTTTCGATCAACTGATCCACGGCGGTGACCTTGGTGTTGATGCTCACACCCTGATAATGACCGGGGAGAAACGACGCCTGCCAATTCGCGCTGCCACCGGGCGGAGGCCCGCCGGGTCGCAACGAAACGTAGCCGGGCATGTTTTGGTTTTCCGTACCCAAACCGTAAAGCACCCACGAGCCGAGACTCGGTCGCGCTTGGCGCGTCGAACCAGTGTTCATGAAAACCGTGGCGACTTCGTGTGCGGGAATGTCCGTGTGACACGAACGCACGATGCACAGGTCATCCACGAGTTCGCCGAGTTTGGGGAAAACTTCACTGACCTCGATGCCGGATTTGCCCTTTTTCTCGAACTTGAACGGCGACGCCATCGCCACGCCGTCCGAGCCGGGAATGGATTTGCCATCATACTTGGCGAGTGACGGTTTGGGATCCCAAGTGTCAATGTGCGACGGCGCGCCTTGAGCGAAGATGTGGACGACGTGTTTGGCCTTGGCGGGAAAGTGCGGCGACTTGGGGAGCAGCGATTCCGCCGAGCTTTCGCCAGCGGCGCGGGCGTCGTTGAGAAAAATTCCCTCGCCGAACAACGCGGCGAGACCGAGCGCGCCGAATCCCATCCCGGCGCGATTCAAGAATTGTCGGCGCGTGAGAAAGTGATCCGAGAGTTGGGCGGAGTGTTCCTGCTTATACTTGTCGTCGGCGTTCATAGGCTTAACAATACGGTTACAGACGGCGGTGACGAGTCTTAGGTTTCAAAATTGTTCTCCGACTAACGAAGATGATGAAGATCAAAAATCTGCGCGGCGAATGTCAGCGATGCGGCGGCACGATTGAGTTCCACGCCGAGCATGTGGGCACGACGGCGGATTGCCCGCATTGCGATCAGCCGACGGAGTTGCTGCTGGCGCAACCGCCGGAGGAAGGTTCGCCGCTGCGGACGAAGGCGATTGTGTTCACGCTGATCGTCGCGGTCATTGTGATTGGCGGACTGGTTGGGTCGTCGGTGGCGTTGAAGCGCGCGAAGCGATTGCGAGCGGAGCAGGAACAGTTTTCAGCGAAAACCGCCACGCCCACGCCAGCCGCGCCACTGGATACATCTGCGCGAAATGGTTTCCAAGTCTCGCCAGTGTCGCTCGGCAAAGGGCAGGGGAGTTCGATCATTTATGCGACGGGTTCAATCAGCAACATGACGAGTCGCCAACGCTTTGGCGTGAAGGTTGAACTGGAGTTGCTCAATGCCACTGGCGTGAAGGTCGGTGTGGCGAGTGATTATCAAAGTGTGATGGAGGCGGGTGCAGAATGGAAGTATCGCGCGCTGGTCGTGGAGAAGAAGGCGGTAGCGGTGAAGGTGGCTGCGGTGAATGAATCGGTGCGTTAGGAAACTATTCAATCTTCTTTCATTAACACCCGGATTCATCCGGGTGTTCTTTGGGCGGAGAATGCGAGAACGGTTTCAACCGTTTTCGGATCGTGATGTATTCCGAGCCTCCGCCAAACCGTTGAAACGGTTGTGGCTTGCCGCCGCCTTGCACCGGGCTGAAGCCCGGTGTTAATGAGAGTGGCGAGAAAACCAGATTCGTTCTCGCATGGTTTGGATGTCGCGCGGCCAACATCATCCGACAAAAAAACGCGCGGCGATCATTGCTGATTCGCCGCGCGCTGCGTTGGAGAGTTTGATTATGCCGTTCGCACCTGTGCGGGCTTCGCGAAGATGTCGTGGTCTCCCGGCATTGGCGGAAGCAACGTGCGGAACGCGTCGAACTTCATTTTGCTCGCGTCTTTGTAGAGTTGTTCCGGGCCGTAGGCGAACTCGGAGTTCTTCATGTCGTCCCATTCCACCACACCGCCGCTGTATGCCGCTTCACGTCCCATGATCGCCGTCACACAACTGTCCGTGACTTGTTTGCCTTCGTTCAACTCCGTGCCATTGGCGATGGCGTTGATGAGGTCAACGTGTTCCTGCATGTAAGGATCAACCGCCTTGTCGCGGAAGCGCCATGCCTCGCCGCTCGTGGGTTTGATGCTGCCAGCGGGATTGGAAGTTCCCTTGCTGCCGACAACGGCTTCGCTGACGGATGCGAAATCGCGTTTGACCTGACCGCAATAGCTGCTCATGCGAACACCGTTGGCATACTCGAATTCAATGGCGAAGTTGTCCCAGATTTCACCGGGCTTGTTGCCGAGTTGCTGGCGTGCGCCCATGCCCCACGCTTTGACGGGGTGCGCGTTCATCACCCAGTTGCCGATGTCGAGGTTGTGAACGTGCTGCTCAACGATATGGTCAGCGGAGAGCCAGATATAGTGATACCAGTTGCGGACTTGACGTTCCAAGTCGGTGTCGCCGTTGTTGCCGCGATGCCAGATGGCGTTTCCGTTGACCCAGTAAGCGCGCAACGCCGTGATGTCGCCAATCGCACCGTCTTGAATGCGCTTGATCGTCTCGATGTAACCCGCGTGATGGCGGCGTTGCGTGCCGGCGGCGACTTTGAGTCCCTTGGCTTTCGCTTCTTCGGCTGCGGCGTACATGATGCGCGCGCCGGGTCCGTCCACGCAGACGGGTTTTTCCGTGAAGATATTTTTGCCCGCAGCAACGGCGGCTTTGAAACACGACGGGCGGAAGCCGGGCGGTGTGGCGAGGATGACGTAATTCACTCCGGGCACTTCGAGGGCTTTCATGTAGCCGTCGAATCCGCTGAAGCATTTGTCGCCGGGCACACCGAACAATCCCTGAGCCTTGCTTGCGGCTTCGGAGAAAATATCTGCGACGGCCACGATCTTAGCGTCAACGCCAGCAACTTTTGCGGCATCGAGGAAGTTTGCGCCCGCGCCAGAGCCGCGTCCGCCCACGCCGATGATGACAGCGTTGAGCGACAGCTTGTTCGCTGCGTGCAGGATGTTTGGGAAACTCACGACTGCCGCCGCCGAAGCTGCGAACAGGCTGGAGTTCTTGATGAAGTTCCGGCGCGAAACCGGAGTTACAATAGGTTGGTTGTTGTTCATGTGAATTGTGCTGTGAGCTTGAATAGTTTGTTTTATCTGCGCGATGTTATTTTTTCCGATCAGTCTTTTTCAACTCCACTGATCCAATACTTCGTCATCTCTTCTGACGACGGCACGGTGAGCGGGCGCACGACGCGGAAGCCGATGAACCAAGCGTCCGTGACGTACCACTTGCCTTTGGGCAATTGCGGGTCGGTCATCTTCCACGAGCGATCCGATCCGCGTCGCGCACCGCTGCGTAACATCGGTGCGTCATCGTCCCAATGGCCGCCGCGTGCAGAATGCGGATAGGGTTGCGTGGCTTTGTTCCAAGGATTGGTGGCGATGCCAGCGTCGGCGAGCGTCTTGTAATAATGCGCGTCGTATTGATCCAAGACCCATTCAGCCGCGTTGCCGTACATGTCGTGAAGTCCCCACGGATTCGGCTTCTTCTTGCCGACCTTCTGCGTTTTGGAATTGCTGTTGTCGAAGAACCAACCGTAGTCGCCGAGTTTGCTCGCATCATCGCCGAACGAATACGCCGTAGTGGTTCCCGCGCGACTGGCGTATTCCCATTCCGCTTCCGTGGGCAAGCGATAGAAGTGCCCCGTCTTGGCCGAGAGCCAGTGGCAAAACTTGTTCGCCGCGTGCTGCGTCATGGCGATGGCGGGATAACCACTCTTGCCAAAACCATTGCTCATGTCGGCATACGGCTTGGACGGACGCGTGACGGCATCGGAAACCTGATCCACTGCGGCGTCGGTGGGTTTGGTCTCGCGCAATTTCTTTTCATCATCGGGATACATGAAGAGAAGATATTGATCCCAAGTGACTTCGTAGGTGCCCATCCAGAACGGATCAAGCTTCACCTTGTGCTGCGGGCCTTCATCGGCTTTGCGATTCGCTTCGGCGTCCTTGCTGCCCATGAGAAATTCACCACCGGGGATCGGCGTCATTGCATAACTCACATCCGTGCCGGGAATAAAATTCGTGTAAGCTTTCATGTCGGCGGCGGTCTTCTCGGTTTGATTCGCAGCGATGCGATCATGGATGGCGGGCACAGTGGAATCATCGCGATCATCCAGCGACGCGAGCGAGCCGTATGCGCCGCGTTTGAACTTCCCATCCACCAACGTGTGCAACTGATAGAACATCGCCTTCTGATTTTCTTTCAACGCGGAGAACAAGACGATCATGTCAGGCAACGCGATTGCGGAGTTCAACAGTTTGTTCGTCGCGCCCCAGAGTTGTTGAACCGTCGTCGGTGTGTTCGCGCCGTCGAAATCCATCAACGCCGCTGGTTCGTTCGTGGCGAACACGGTGACGAGTTGGCTCTTGGTTGCGCCGTCCGCCACCACGATTTGACGCGCAGGACGAGCCAGCGTCACGCTCTTGAGCGGCGATGAGGAAAACTTCCCGCCAGATTCCGTGATGCTGGTGACAAGGAGATTGGATTCACCGGGCGTGAAGAAAAGAACATCGCGCGAGGACTTGGCGGTGAAATTGCCGACGAGATAGGTCGCGCCAGCGGGAACGCCAGCGATGCTCAAGACTTCCTCCGGCTTGCCGCTGTCGAGTTTCTCAAAGCGCAACGCTGCGCCGTTCGCGCTGCTGGTCAGCGTGGCCACAAACTCCGCGCCGCCGTTCTTGAGCGCGATGCGATTGCCGCGCGACTCCGCGCCCGCTGCCGGAAGCTCCGAGGTTTGCGTGAAAGTTTTTCCACCGCTGCGGAACAGCGTGACGCGGTTTTCAGGATCGTTGTTGTAAATGCTCGCGATGTAGAGATCGAGCAATGGCGTGTTGCCCGCGCCGCCGATGTCCACCGCCACCGCCACGTTCGGTCCGAGCAATGCAGACTCAATTGCGAACGGATCCGTGGGAACGGTGGTGCTGGCGGCATCGAACACGGCGATCTGGTTCACGTCGGCAGAAGCCAACGCGAGCGAGTCGCGTTTCACATCCACTAGTTTGCCGACGCTGACGCCGGTGACGTCTTTCACGCCGCTGCTACGCCAGTCTGCCCAGTTGAAAAACTCCGACGACACGCGATAGCCCACGCGCACGCGGCCCGTGGGACGATCCACGATGGCGACATCCAATTTGCCGTCGCCGTTGAAATCTCCTGTAGTGACAAACTCCGTCTCGATCTCCGTGACGAACTGAGAAGCGCGAAGGGAAGGTTGGAACGCAGCGAGCGCAACAAGCACCGTGACGACTCGCGCTGCGGCGAAGCTGAACGTTTTATTTTGTTTGGAGAACATCGGGTCAATTCCTGTTCCGGTCATTTTCATGGTTGCTGACGACTGTTGGGTTTTGTTTGTTCAAAACGATTTCACGAACGACGAGGGAAAATTGTAGCGGGGCGAGTGAGCGAACGCATCCAATAATTTTAACGACGGTGAGGACGGGGTGTGATTACAAACGGGTGAGGGTAAAGAATCGTCCTCGTCGTCGTTCTCGTCCTCGTCCTCGTTCTCGGTTTTGTTGTTCAATTTCGAGGACGACGACGAGGACGAGAACGAGGAGGAGAATTCCACCAAGCACAGCCTCACCCGACTTTAATCACACCCGTGAGGACGGGGCGCATATCTCAATTTTTGGAGTAGTGGGATTTCTTTCATTAACACCCGGATTCATCCGGGTGTCATGATAGGCAGAGAATCCGAGAACGGTTTCAACCGTTTTAAGGTCGTGGTGTTGTCCACGCCTCGGCCAAACCGTTGAAACG